>CAVEYT010000085.1:0-6249 GCA_963619995.1 Acutalibacteraceae bacterium
CTTTATCAAGCTTTTTCAAGCCGTCACCCAAAGCCAAGCGAGAGAGAGGTCGAAAAGGCAGTGGCACGATCATCAAGCCCCTTCAAGCCTTCCTCGCAATGTGCGAACGGTAAACGGTAAACGGTAAACGGATAACGGTTTTCACGTCTGCCTAAAAAGAAAGCACGAACCAAGCCATGCTCCCCATCTCTATCACCGGAACGCCATCACCTCAAATGCCGCCAAAAGAAAAGAGGCACAAAGTCGTGCCTCTCATCTCTCATCTCCCAGTTCTCATCTCTCATCTCTCATCTCTTGCCCTATTCCCCCATTCCGATTTCCCGTCCGAGTTCCCACAGTTCTTTCGGTAGCATCCGTTTCTTCGTAAACGCCTCATCGTAGGAAATTTCTTTTATGCTTCCTTGCTGAATGCCGGTAAGGAAACCGTGCTTTCCCTTGAGGAGGGAATTTGTGGCGGCGGCGGCCAGGGTGGTCGCCAGGATGGCATCGTGGGCCGACGGGGCGCCGCCTCTTTGGATGTAGCCTAGATTTGTCGCGGAGATTTCAAGGCCTGTTTTCGACGAGAGTTTGGCCGCGAGTTCGTGGGCGTGGGCCGCGCCTTCCGCGCAGATGAGGATGCAATTTGTGCGGCCCGCTTTTGTGAGAGCGAGGAGTTTTTCGGCCGTTTCCGTTTCATCGAAAGGAATTTCCGGGACGAGGATGAATTCCGCTCCGCCGGCAAGACCCGCCGCGAGGGCGATGTGGCCGGCGTGGTGCCCCATGACTTCCAGGACGGCGGCGCGTTCGTGGGCGGACGCCGTGTCGCGGATTTTGCGAATGGCGTAGAGCGCCGTATTCACCGCGGTGTCGTAGCCGATCGTGTCTTCCGTGCCGGGCATGTCGTTGTCAATCGTCGCGGGGACGACGGCGGTCGGGATGCCAAGCGCCCCCAAAGAGGCCGCGCCGCGCATGGAGCCGTCACCGCCGATGACGAGCAGGGTGTCGATTTTTTGTTTTCTCAAAATATCGGCCGCTTTTTGCTGCACCGTTTCCTCTAAAAAAGGAAGAAATCGCGCCGTCTTCAAGATCGTGCCGCCGCGGACTTCGATGCCGCCGACGTCACGCCAAGAAAGTGACGTGATTTCTTCCTGCAATACGCCTTCATAGCCGCGGAAAATGCCGATGGGCTCCGCGCCTTTGGCGATGGCTGTGCGCACGGCGCTGCGGATGGCCGCATTCATGCCCGGTGCGTCGCCGCCGCTTGTCAAAATTCCCAGTTTCATGGCTTATCGCCCCCTTTGGTTTTCCGGGAAACGCGCCACAAATTCGATGTGATGCGTCTCGATGTATTGGGTGATCAAAAGCGCCGTCTGCGCGGGCTGGCGATTCGTCGTATTCACCACGATGTCGGCGCGCGGTTTCCAAGATTCCCATTGGCTTCGCATTTTCCGGACGTAGCCGTCCACATTGGAGTAGTCCATCGTCGGGCGCTTGCCGATGCGTTTGGAGACGCGCTCGGCCAGACGAAACGGGCGCGCAATGAGGAGCGCGACCAGACCGTATTCGGACAGCAATTGAAATTTTTCTTCCGTCATGGGGAAATTGCCGCCCATGGCGATGACGGCTTCATGATAGAAACGGACGTGATTCACCACATCCATTTCCGTTTCCGCAAATCGTTTTTGACCGACGCGCTCCCAGTACGCCGCCATTTTTTGGCCCGTCAAGCGCTCCATGATGCGGTCCGTGTCCGCGAGTTGCCAGCCGAAATTTTCCGCCAGAATTTTCGCGGCGCGGGATTTTCCCGTCCCCATCGGACCGATTAAGACAATGTTTCGTTTCTTCATTCGTGACTCCTGCCCCGATATGCCGCGAGCTCCGCCTCGAAACGGAGCCGGTCGCCTTCGCGCACGATTTGGCGGAAGGTGAGGCACATCCATTGCTCTTTTCCCTGTATTATATCAAACATTTCAAGGAGGGAGCCAAAATCGGCGGTGCCGGAAAGGGAGAGCGAGAGAATTTCGCCGTGTTTTTGCAAAAGCGGCGCATTTTCGGAGACGGTCTCGATCCGAATGCCGCTAGCGGCGAGGTCTTCGGCGGCGCGGGAGAGATCGGCCGCGCTTGGAAACGGGGAAACGGTCGGCGCGGCGGGCGCTTGGAATGTCTCGACGAGCCGATTTTCGAGCGCGATTTGTCCGGCTGTTTCCTTTTTGTCTTCGGCGGCGAAATGGAGACCGGCGGCGGCGAGGAGGAAAAGCAACGCGGCGGCGCTGAAAAGTTCTTTTTTATTTTTGATCGTCTTCATGAGGCGCCTCCTTTTCCGCGCGGAGCGTAAATTTGAGGAGCGCACTCCCCTCTTCGCGTTTTACGGATTCGCGGCGGACGTTTTGGTCCCAGGAAAGGGAGAGCAGCCGGGCGAGCGTATTCACGTCTTCGGATTTTGTCGCGGTGCCGCGAATTTGAATGTCGCGTTCGCCTTCGATGGCGGTGATGGTGACGCCGGCGGGAAGGACGTCGGCCAGGGTGACAAGTTTTTTCTGCCAAGCGCCGTTTTCGGCAAAAAAGAGGCGGCACTCTTCCATCTCGGCTTTATGGGCGCGTTCCGCTTCTCGCGTCTTTTGCATGGCGGCGCGCGTGTCCGAAAGCGCGGCTTGCCTTGCGAGTGCTTCTTGGCACAATTGTGTCTGCCAAATATATTCAGCGGCGGCGGCGCCGAAAAGCAAAAAGGAAATCCCGGCGGCGATTGCCCACGGCCCGCTATCCCCTATCCAACGGGCAAAATTTCCGCGGGCATCACGGGGCGATGCAAAGTCCAAAGAATTTTCATCCGCGACCAATCGAAGCGCGAGGGACAAATACAATTCTTTTTGAAATGTTTCACGTGAAACAATTTCTTTTTTCGTGAAGATTTCATGCCACGCGGCTTGCGCGTCGTCATCGCCATCGGTCATGGGACACCCAATGACATGCGGCGCGTTTTCTAAAATTTCTTGCAGGGTTTCTTCGTCGGAAATCTTGATCGTTTTCGTTGTCAGCGTGCCGTCTTTGGCCGTGAGAAGCACACGCGCCGAAGAATGGCCGCAAAGGAAAACGGCGCCGGGCGCAGAGAAATCTTTCGGCGAAAAGACGGGGCGGATGTGCGCGATTCGTTTCCCCGCGTTTCGAGCGGCGTCTTGCCAGCGACTGAGCGTCTCTTTGGGAATGGCGGCGGCGAGGATGCGATAGCCGTCCGGCGAATGCGAGAGAATGTGCGTGCGCATCTCCGGCTCCGGCATGGAGAAAAGCGCGTCCCGCTCCCATTGAAGCGTCGAGGCGAGTTCGTCTTCGGGCATATCGGGAAAAGTGGCAAGCTTCACGCGGAAGTCGGAGAATGTCACCGCGAGCGTGACCGTCTTTCCGGAAAATCCGGCGGCTTTGGCGGAGAGCAGGGCGGCTGCGGGATCGGTTTCCTCTAAAAAACGGTAGCGCAAAAATTTCCCGTCCGAAATTTCGGCGAAGAAGGTGAAATTTTTGGCCGGGATGCACACCGTCTGAAATGAATCGGAAAAAATTTTCATATCAAAATGTCTCCACGGAATTGGTGGCCGAAAGGACGCGGACGCCGCTGTCCTCCGTCTCTACGATGAGTTGCAATCGGCGCAAGGTCCCGGTGTCCGGTTTTTCACCGGAGAGATCGATGACGGCGCCGACGCTTTCTTTGTGAAAGGTCACCGTGCAGACGGTGCCGTCGTCCGTCGAAATGGTTTCCGTCGTTTCGGTTTCGGGAAATCCGTGCTTCCGGATGTAGGAAAGCGCCCATACGGCTCCGCTTTCGGCCGCGTATTCCGAGGAGAGGCCGTTTCGGTAGGCGGCGGTGTCGCGGAGACCTTGCGAGGCGCCGTAGAGAAGCGTCGCCGCGACGGAGAGGAGTGCGGCGAATGCGGCCAAGAGCCACAGCGCGATAAATCCGTTTCTATTCAAAATAGTCCCCCACCAGCAAAAAATCATGGAGCGGCAATACGGCCGTCTTCACGAGGAAAGCATGGTCCGATTCCCGGTGGACCACTTGGTACGAAAGCTGTAAAAGCCCGCCGGGATGCGTCGTAAAGAAAGCCGCGTCTTCGTATTGGCGGACAAAATATTCCGGACGGCTTGCGAGATCGCCGGTCAGCGGTTGGGATCCGCCCAGGTAGACGTCGAAGCGCAGGACGCCGCCGGAAACGGAAAATCCAAACGTCTGAATGCCGTAATTGTCGGATTTTCGTTTGAAGGAGTAGGAATTGGCCGCGGTCGTCTCGGTGGCGGTCGTGCGCGCCAGTGCGAAACGGGCGGCTTCTGTGGCGTATTGCGCGGAAAAGAGGGCGTCTTCCCGGCATCGCATTCGCCGCTGCAGGGTCGTCACGAGCTCTCCGACGCGCCCGATCAGCGGAAATGCGCCCACGCAGACGAGGGACAGAATGCCCAGCGCCAAGAGCGCTTCCGTCATCAAAAATCCGTGCCGCTTCATTCCTCCTCCTCCGCATCCGCGGCCGATCCCGTCAGGATTTTGAATCGGCATTCGCGGCCGTCTTCGTCCGTGACGATGACTTTTGCAAATGTCACGGGAATCCCGGAAACGGTTTCCGTGCCGCTTTCCGTTTCGACACGGAAGGCATGCCCGTTTCTTTCGATCGCGCCCGAAATCGGAAGCGCGGCATCAAAGCGCGCGTTGTATTTCATGGTTTCCATCGCTTCTTCGGCCAAGAGAAGGGCCGTCGATTCCCGCTCCGCCCTCGTGACGTATCGAATGGCGTGCGCGCAGGCAAAGCCGACCGCCGTCGCCAAGAGGAGCACGAGGCAGACGGCAAGCTCCGCCCAGATCAGAAAGAATCCGCCTCTACCACGCATGTTCCACCCGTATTCTCCCGGTGTATCGGGCAATCGTGACGCGGCGGGCGTGAGATTTATCCGCCAGCATCACATTGAAGGAGTAATTTTTATCGTTTTTGGGAAATCCGTTGAGATTGAAAATCAGCGTCACGGTGGAAGGGGCCAAGGAAATACCTTCCGGGAGCCAGCCGGTCGGCTTTGTGCGCGTCGCGCCGAGATAAGTCCGGTATTGGATGCGCCCGTCGACTTCGGAAAACTGGATTTGCCGGAGGACCCCGCCGCGGTCGATGGTGTTTTTGCTCCTCGATTCGGCCTGCGTCGTGCGTATCAAAGCGCAAACCTCCTCCGTCGCCGCCGTCAAAAGTCGCTCCCGGTGCCAATCATATATTTGCGGCAGAAGGACGGCCGCCGCAAGACCGACGATAGCGACCGTGATCAAAAGCTCCGTCAGCAAAAGGCCCGGGCGCCGTTTCAAAAAAATCCGAGCCAGCGATCCCACAGCCATTCACCACCAAAATAAGAAATCGCACCGGCGGCGCACAAAAACGGTGCGAAACAAAGACCGTCCGAAAATTGTTTCACGTGAAACAAAATCAAAAGAAGCGCGCAGACGGCGCCCAAAAGAAAAGAAAGCCAAACAAAAACAGCAGAGGCTTCCGGCGCGAGCCACAAGGAAATCGCTCCCGCCAAAAAGATGTCTCCGCTGCCCATCGCGCCGCGAAACAGAAAATATAAAATGCCGAAGAAAAGAAAAACGAGGACAGCCGCCAAAAGAGAGGCGAATGTCCCCGTCCAAATCCAATGTAAAAATCCGAATGCCGCCAAGAGTCCTGTTTTCCCATCGGAAATCAATCCGGTGTCCCAATCCTCCTTGGCGGGAAACCAAAGAAGCACGCAAAAGAGAAGGCCCGCGGCCGGCTCGATTGTCATGTCTCGGAAGAAGTCCCGAAGGACGAATACGTCACGCCTTTGAAGGTGCAGGTCCATTCCCCGTCCGATCCGGCCGTGTAGGACAAATCATCCTGCGGCGGCTCCGGGACGGATTTCAGATAACCATTCGTCTTATCGGCCAAAGTGGAAAGGGAGGTCGGATAGCTGCCGTTCTTGGCATAATACAGCTCGGTCGCCGTGCCGATCGTCGCCAGATCCGCGCGAATGCGAGCGATTTTGGCCTCGTCGGTCGCACGAATAAAATTCGGCACCGCGACGGCGGCCAGAATGCCGATAATGGCCACGACAATCATGAGCTCGATCAAGGTAAAACCGCGCCGTACCTTTTGCCGAAACTGTTTCTTCATGTCCGCCGCTCCTTTCGCAAGAGAAAAGTCGTCCGAGATGGTTCGTGTTTCTTTTTTATAATATTATCCTATCTCTTGAGGAAACACAAGAGGGGGCGAGGAGAAATTGAAAAAATTTTGGTAT
>CAVEYT010000086.1:0-6162 GCA_963619995.1 Acutalibacteraceae bacterium
CGCCCCTCAATTCTCAATTCTGTTTTTATCCCTCAATTCTGTCAGCAGAAATACTTTCAGCACAAACGCCACAAAAAGCAAAATTGCCGAAGCCCATGCCCCTCAATTCTCAATTCTGTTTTAATTCCGGAGGTTCCATGAACGATTCCGTTCGCAAGACAAAAATGCTCACCGAAGCCGCCGCTGCCTGCGGTATCGCTTCGATTTTGGTGCTCTTGAAACTTTTGGCGCCGGTCCTCGTCTCCGTCACCATGATGACATCAGCCGTGCCGGTCGCGATTATTTGTCGCTACCACGGACTCTCATGGGGGCTCGGCACGTCCTTTGGCGTCGTCTGCCTCGTCGCCATGATCGGCGGCCCCGAGATCGGACTCACGACCGCGCTCTACGCCGGATCCCTCGGCTGCGTCATGGGCTGCTCCATGGCACGCGGCGACACCAAAGCGCGGACCATCTTTTGGACCGCCGTCACCTTCCTCATCTACATGGCCTATAAGATTACATTCTCCATCTACGTCATGGGCGTCGCCGACATTTTGACCGAAGTCTTGGACCGCTTCGTCCGTTTCCTCTCCTTCCTCTGGATTTCCGTCGCCGGACTCTTCACGGACGTGCCGACGGCAAACGACACCGCCGTCCAAATCGGCGCGGCCCTCCTCGTCCTTCTTCTTTATATTTTCGAAGCCTGGGGAAACGCCTTCATCAGCCTCGACCTTGCAAATCGCTTGCTGGATCGATTGAAATATGTGAGACGGTGAGGGAAGAAATGGAGGCGCTCAGCTTTGACTCTCAGGCGCAAGATAGTTATTAGCTTTTAGCCGCTAGCTGTTAGTTTTTTGGCGTCACATGGAGATTGAGACGTCAGACATCAGACATCAGACGTCAGACGCTTGCTTGGCTTTTGTGGCGCATCTCGCCGCTTTCCGTTTTCCGTGAACCGTTAACCGTGCGTGATCAAGTTTGTGTGTCATGCGATGTGACAGACGGTAAACGGTAAACGAACAGCGGACGACGGTAAACCGTGGACCGTGCATGATCAAGTTTGTGTGTCATGCGATGTGACGGACGGTAAACGGTGAACGGATAGCGGATAACAGCCTTGTCCGGTGTCGCCTCGTGCGGCAATTTTTATCGCACAAAAAAAGGAATCACAAATATTCTGTGATTCCTTTTTTGTTTCATTGACCAAGCCAAAGACAGGCCGCTGCCGCATTTGACAGATTCGTCCCATCTCTTTACAATACAAAAGACAGCCCGGTGGCGGTCTTCCCGAAAGGGGGTGATCGCATGAAGATTTACGAAGCGTTGTCGCTCATGATAGCCTTTGGCACTCTGATTGCCATCATCATTTCATCGGTGGTTATGATTCTGAAATAGTCCACACATGAAAAAAGGCCTGCTAACCGCAGGTGCATTTTCCGGCCTTTTCTCAATTCTACAAAAATTTAGGGAAGCGCCGGTAGGACCTCCGGGCTGTTCCTTGACTCCATTATACCCATTTTGTGAAATTTTGCAAATTTGGGTATTTTTTTATGCAGAGCTTTTGTCATGCTCGGCTTTTGCGTCAGGCGCAAGACAGCCGGGAGCCTGGAGCCGGGAGCCTGTCACATAGAGATCGAGACGTCAGACATCAGACGATCAGACGTCAGACTGTCAGGCGTATGCTCGGCTTTGACTCTCAGGCGCGAGATAGTTATTAGCTTTTAGCCGCTAGCTGTTAGTTTTTTGGCATCACATAGCGATCGAGACGTCAGACATCAGACATCAGACGTCAGACGCTTGCTCGGCTTTTGCATCCATATCGCCGCTATCCGTTTTCCGTGAACCGTTAACCGTGCGTGATCAAGTTTGTGTATCATGCGATGTGACAGACGGTAAACGGTAAACGGACAGCGGATAACGGTAAACCGTGGACCGTGGACCGGGCGTGAGAACTTACGTGGTACATCGAATGTGAGGACGGTAAACGGTGAACGGATAACGGATAACGGCTTTGTCCGGTGTGCCTCATGCGGCAATTTTTATCGCACACAAAAAGGAATCACAAATGTTCTGTGATTCCTTTTTTTTGTTGCATATGTGACCGAAAAGCTGAGCCATCGTCTGATGTCTGACGTCTGACCGTCTGACGTCTCAACCTCAAACGCCGCCAAAGCCAAGAAGCACAACAGCCGCGCCCCTCAATTCTCAATTCTCAATTCTTTACTTATAGAATATTGTCGCCTGCAGCCGAAGCATATTGTCCATCTTGTGCCCGCCCATATCGTACGCACCGAAGCCGTATTGCGCTTCGAGGAGGAGACCGGTGCGCGGGACGTATTGGATCTTGGCCAGATAGAATTTCGCGCCGCCGTAGTTTCCGCCCTGCTTTCCGGCGAGCAGGTCGTCAATCTTATCCGCCACATACGCGGGCATCCGTTTCCCGTGCCAATCGGCGTAGACGTGGCCCATGTACTGGTCGGCAATGTCGCTCGACGAGCCGCCGAAATATGTGCCCGCCTTGCTGTACACATAATCGACGCCGAAGGAATACGAGCGCGCTTTGAGGACATCGGCCGTGCCGTAGGAAATGCCCCAATTCCACGAATGCGGACGTTCGGCATTCAGCGGGAGTTTCACCAAGTTTTTGACAAATTCGCCGTGGAGATTCCATTTCGGCGTGACATTGTACGCAAAGGCGAAACCGTAGGCCTTCGCAATGTTGTTGACCGGGCCGACAGCCTTCATCCCATAGACATGGACTTCATATTTCTTCGGATTCTTGTAAATATACGACGCGTAAGCGACCGGGACATCCGCGTCCTCGCCCTCCGCCATCCGCACATTGTCCATCGGATAGTAGGTATCCGTCGCCAGATTGTATTTATCTCCGAGTTTTGCTTTCAAAGCCATCATCGCTATTTCCTTCGACATCCCCTTCTCCACAAGAAGATCAGACATCCCATCGATTCCCTTCATCATCGGCGATGTGTAATTGTAATTGATATTCGTCGCATTCCCGTAAGCCAGCGTGAAACGGCCGCCCTTATTCGAGTCGCCGATTTGCATCGACACGCCCTTGACCGAGCCGTCATACGTGTAACCCGTCGTCCCCATGCGGACCGGGAACATCCCGAGCCCGATCACATCCTGCGTCGGCCCGTAGCCGCGATCATTCGTGCTGCGCCCGCCGAAATGATACGTCGCAAAGAGACGATTCACCTGGAACTTCGCATCCTGAGAATTGTCATTCAGATAATCCTTGTCCGTCGCGTCGTAATAATCCTGCTCATGATACGCATTCGCCCCCAGCGACAACTGCGTCTGCAGCTGCCCATACACCGTGAAGCGATCATTCACCTTCGTAATCGTATTCAGACGGACGCGCGCGCCGTACACATCGCGACTCTTCCCGCTGAAAAGATTGTCATACACCGGCATATAGTGGAAACGCGTTTCCAGAATGACTTGCGTATTCGACGCTTTCTTTTCCAGATTGGAAACGCGCACGCCCAGGTTTTCCAATTCGCCGGAAAATTCGGACGAAAGCTTGGCCACCTGCTGCTTCTGCGTGTCGTTCAAATCCTGCCGCTCGCGAAGCCGCGCGACCATCTGCGCCATCTCAAAACGCGTGATCTTCCGCTCGCCGCCAAACGTCCCGTCCGGATATCCGGCCACGAGCCCCTCATTGGCCAGCGCCTCGACCGATTGATACGCCCAGCTGTCCCGATCCACATCCACAAAAGGATTCGCCGCCGATGCCGCCAAAGCCGCGCCGGAAAACAGACCGGCCAACAACCACTTTCTCCCCAAATGTCTCATTCGTATCTCCTTTTCTCTTTTCATTCTCAATTAGAAACTGAAATTTAAACGCTTTTTGAAATTTTTGTGATTTTCGACGGCTTTATTATACGCCGATCAAAGGGCTTTGTCAAATGAAATGAGAAAACCGCCGCCCCATATCGGAAGTCTCCGCCTTCAATCCGACGCGGCTCTTGAGTTAAACGCATTTTGTGAAATTTTTAATTATCTGACTGCAGCCTCAGACGCAAGATAGTTATTAGCTGTTAGTTGTTAGCTTTTAGATAAAAGCGGTGTCGCCTTTGGCGACAAATTTAATATTCGTCGCCAAAGGCGACACCGGTCAAATCTAACAGCTAATAGCTAATAACTAGCAACTATCTTGCACAAGGCATCCAAAATTAAGCAGCTCCCAACCCTCGCCCCTCATCTCTATTTTTATGTTACAATAAACAAAAGAAAGGAAAAGGAAAAAAATATGATTTCCTATACATCTCCCGCAGCGCACGTGCGGACGGAAATAGAAATCCAGCGCTCCCGCTTCATTGCCGATCTGTTTCCCGTCTCATCGCCCGAAGACGCGGCAGACCTCCTCGCGGGCATTCGGAAAGAATTTTACGACGCGACCCACCATTGCTCGGCGATACGAATCGGGACCGAGCTGCCGTTTGAAAAAGCATCCGACGACGGCGAGCCGCAAGGGACCGCCGGGCATCCGATGCTGCGCCTTTTGCAAATGCGAGATCTCACGAATGTCTGCGTCATCGTCACGCGCTATTTCGGCGGCATCAAGCTCGGCACCGGCGGCCTCTCCCGCGCATATGCGGCAGCGGCCGCGGCGGCACTCGAAAAATCCAAAATCCTTCGCTACACGCCGCACCGGAAAATTCAGTTTCATCTGCCCTACGATCTCGTCGGCGCCTTTGAAAACGCATTGAAAGACACCGCCGTCCTCGTGCGCGCGCGCGACTTTGGCGAGACCGTTTCCATGATTTGCCTCATTCCCACGGAGGAGACCGACCGTTTCCTCCGCACCGTCACCGAGCTCTCCGCCGCCCGCATTACGGCCGACGCGCTCGGCGAAGAGTATGTCCCTTTGGAGAAGTGATATGCAAACAAGAAACCGCTATCTGGATTTTCTCATCCAAAATCGAAACAATGAGCGCGTCAAAGTGCTCGGCGGGATGCGCGGCAGCGGAAAAACGCAAATTTTCGCCGACTACCGCGCGCATCTCGCCTCGCAAGGCGTCCCGGCCGACCGGATTTTTTACGCGGACCTTTCGCAGCCCGCGTACCGCAGCCGCTCGCCGCAAGACGTCTTCCGGCAAATTTACGACACCTTCCCCGACGGCCGCCGCGCGTACATTTTCCTCGACGACATCCTGCGCTTCGAGGGCTACGAAATGCTGGCCGACCGACTCTTTCGCATCGCCGATTTCGATTTGTACCTGGCCGCCGACGGCGCACCCCGCCTTCCGAAGAAACTGGAAACATCGCTCCCCGGCCGTTGCCTCTTTCAGCCCGTCTTCCCGCTCTCCTATGCGGAAACGGTGAAGAAACCGAGTCTCCGCTCGTTTCTTTCCTATGCGGAATCCGCCACGCTTCCGGTCGCTTTCGGCGCGCCGGCGGAAACGGCACAAAGCCTCCTCGACGCGTCCGCCGCCGCCGTTCTCTATCACGAAGTCCTGCGGGATGCCCGTATCCGGAAAGCAACGATCGAAAAAATCCTCGCCGTCCTCTCTCCGAAAATCGGCGACGCAATCACGATCGAGAGCTTGATGAAAGAACTCAATCGCGCCGGTCGCGCGCCGCACGTCGACACCGTCCGCGCGCATCTTTCGGCGCTCGCAGGCAGCGGCCTCCTCCTTTTCGTCCCCGCGTGTGACATCGAAAGCGACGCGCCGCTCTCCGAAAGCAAAGACACGTTCCGCGCCTTCTTCCCCGACCCGGCGCTGATGCGCATCTTCGGCGAAGGCGATGACCTGCCGCGCCGCCAAATCCAATCCGCCGCAGCCATCGAACTCTGCCGCCGCGCCGACCGCGTCCTCTTTGCGGAAACAGAAACCGCATCCATCGATTTCGTCATCGAAAAAGAAGGACTGGAAACCCTCTGCCAATGCATCCCCCGCGCCGACGCCCCCGATGCGGAGACAAAAATCCAAACGCTCGCCGACGCGCCGGATCGTTTCAAAAAAATCATCCTGACCCTGACGCCGGACGCGATGCCCGAAAAAGAAAATATCCTCATCGAATTTCTGCCGACGTGGATGGGGAAAGAGCAAGGGGCCTGACTTGGTTCATCCTTTTGCTTTGGAGGCCAAAGCGCCGAAAAACTTTCTGCTGATAGAGATGAGGGGCGTGGCTTGATGCGTCTTTTGCTTT
>CAVEYT010000087.1:0-6065 GCA_963619995.1 Acutalibacteraceae bacterium
GAACGACAGGAGTTCTGCGGGGAAACACCCCGCGTGATTTTTTATAAAAGAGCTGCGAAAAAGTGTGAAAACCTTTTTTCACAGCCCCCACCGATTTGCCTTCTTTTGAATGCGACCTTCCGGCTCGCGGTCGCCGTTGACGGAGGCCCGGAGGATGGAGCCCAATAAACCGCACGGAACGGTCATCATGATCACAAAATCATTCGATTCCCTCGCCCAAAACAGAGCGGGGTCGGGTGATGATTCCGCTATGTGCAAAAAACGCTGAGAAATGCAGCTTTGCTAAGCTTTTCTTCTCACATAGAGAGACCATCATCCGGCGCTTCGCGCCACTGGCGACCGTCCACCGGAAGCTCGCCTCCCGAAGAAGGCTTGACAGGAACGCGCTTCGCGCTTTTGTTAAATGCGCCTCCGGCGCAACTTGACAAGTGCGGCAAAACCGTCGTCCGTTGTCCATTCACCAGAAACGAAGGAAATTTTCGGTACAGCACAAAAGATTCTTGCTTCTCTACTAAAAGTAGGAAATGCTAACGATTCTCTTTAGATAAAATAAAAAATCAAAACCTATAAAGTTTATCTATACCCCGTCATGAAAATTCTTAATATACACAAAAATGCAATGTTTTCAAAACGGCTTTTTAGGGCTTTTGTCCCTCATCGATATCCTCCGCTTGATTTCAATTCCATCGTTTTCATGCGGAATTTTCAATCTATAAAGAGATAAAAAGAAGTCATTTTTGCAAGAAGCAAAAGAGATAGCAGTATGAGTTCTTTTTGTTAACCATGCATGTTGTGCTTTATGGTTAGTTTATGAGTTGCAGAAATGAATTTTTTTGTATACAATACTATCGTGAGTTGATACGAATCCGGTTCGAACCGGATTCTCTCGACGTTTCCTATCGGTGGCGGATATATTTTACGCGACGTCACTAGAGGGACAGAAAGAGATGGGAGCTCCCGTTTCGTATCAGCCACCGAGTCGGAGTGGCCTTCAAGCACTTCTTCGGCCCGGCTTGAGACGAAGCCCTGTACAGGCAACGAAAGACAAAAGGCGGATGCCGCCGGAATCACAAAATGCTGTACGCGTCGGTCGATCCCATGATAAAGTCCCGAATACGCAGCCAATCTTCGGAAAGGCGGGCGACGAGATGGAGCTCATGCGACGGTCGGTCGGGTACAGATAGATTTCGGAGGCGGAGGCCAAACAGTAAGATCTTTGACAGTTTCATAAACCCATAGGCAAATCCAAAGGCCTCGAGTGAAAATCTCCAAAAAAGCAAACGTCGGTCACTCCCATGATAAAGTCCCGAATACGCGTCCAATCTTCGGAACGGATGGCGACGAGACGGAGCTCATGCGACGGTCGGTCGGGCGCAGGAGAGGCGAGGCCCGCGGAAATGCCGATATTGTCTGCCGCGGCGGTCAGCGCGAATGGATCCAAATGCCCCGCAAGACCCCGGGGAAATTGCACCCTTTTGAGGGCGTAGGCGATTCCCGGGTTACCAAATAAAAAAGCCGAGAAGAGATATGGTGTGGCCGGCTCATGGTCGGAATCCTAATGCCGGCGCTCCATTCCCCTCTCAGGTTTTAAAAGATTATCATCTACGAATTTCTTAGTCAAGCGACTATAGTAATAAGACCGATAAAAATATCGGCGGAAAGCAGGATTTATTATGTCAAAAATTTTAAAGATGACATTTAATACGCAGGGAAACAACACAATGGACGTGACACTCGAAGTCCCTGCGGCGGATTTGACCGAAGAGATCATCAAGGAAAAGGCGGCGGCAATCATCCCCGTCTTGCAGACTCGAAGCGGTCTCAATGCGATTTCCCTTGCGTCGGCGTCGTACATCGAGACGACAGCGACGAAGATTTGTTAAGGAGGACATGATTATGTCACAGAAAACACTAACCTCCACAAGATTGCAGCTGATTTTTGCAACCGACGAGGCAGGCTCGACAAGATCGATGAGTTTCTCCCGCCTTCGCCTGGACGCGACGACGGACGAGTACCACGCCGCGGCCATCGCGCTGGGCGATCTCTGCGCGCAAGCACTCCAAGGCGTGCGTCTGGTGGAAACGAATGAGCTGAGTTCGTAAGAAACGGCGACAGGAAAGCTCCCTTCGGGGGGCTTTTTTTTGTTGGGAAAAAGCGGAGATGAGAGATGGGAGATGAGAGATGAGAGATGAGGGGCCCGGGGTTGGTTCGTTCTGTCCTTTCGGAGGCGTTGGCGCTGAAACGCTTTCTGCTGATAGAGATGCGAGATGAGGGGCTTGCTTGGCTTTTGTGGCTCATCTCGTTGCTTTCCGTCGACCGTGAACCGTGAACCGTGCGTGAGTTGCTTTGTTTATCATCGGATGTGAGGAACGGTAAACGGATAACGGTAATCGGTAAACGGCGAGCGGCTTTGCGCCTGCCGCAAACGAAAAGAGGCGCAAAACCCGCGCCCCTCAATTCTCAATTCTGTTTTCATTTCCGAAACACAAACAAATACTCGTGCGCAATCAGCAAGAAATTGTATTTCACACTGTTCGTCTTCCAGTAGCCCGTCGCGCGGCAATTGTGCTGCTCTTTGATGATGAGTTCCTTCAGGCGGAATCCGGCGTTTTCAAAAATCCGCATGACTTCAAACGACATGGGAATCATGTGACCCTTTTGTCGCGTATCACCCATGAGGACGGCGCAAAATTTATCGTTCTTGAGGACGCGATAGCTTTCCGCCGCGACCTTTTCCATTTCCGCCAGAAACTCTTTGACCTTGCAATGCGACAAATCTTCCTCGATGTCCTCGCTGTAGCGGATAATATCGGCATAGGGAGGATGCGTGCAAATGAGATCGATCTTTTCATCCGGAATGAAATCCAAATGCCGCGCGTCTCCCTTGCGGATGTAGACTTTGCCATTGGCGCCTTCGTGCTCAAAATCCGTTTTCTCTCGGCAACGGGCAAGCGCGACGTCATTCACGTCCACGCCGATGATATTGCGATTCAAAAGTTTGGCTTCGACCAGCGTCGTCCCGCCTCCGGCAAATTGGTCGAGGACAAAATCGCCTTCTTGCGAGTAACGAAGCAAAATATTTCTCGGAATATACGGAGACCAATTCC
Organism: Acutalibacteraceae bacterium; assembly: GCA_963619995.1. GTDB lineage: Bacteria > Bacillota > Negativicutes > Veillonellales > Dialisteraceae > UBA1822. The sequence goes on from CAVEYT010000087.1 coordinate 3,109, forward strand.
CGCGCCACTTCGCGTCATGCGTCGCCCAATCGCCGCGCTTGGGAAACGACCAATGCGTCGTCATTTCCAGCTCAAAATCTTCCGGCTCCCATTTGGTAATTTTCTTTGCCGTCATTGGAAAACCTCGGTGATAATGCCATTTTCTAAATCTTTGATGTTGTAAACATGCGCCATTACATCAAACGTTTCTTCCAAATTGTTCCGCGCATTTGCCCAGCCTTTGCCGTCCGTAAACCAAACGAAAGTAAAGCCGTCGATGGTATCCGCTTCCTGGGCGAGCGTTTTGTAGCTGCGAGCCGTTTCGTTGAGCTTGCTGCCGCCGCTGCCGTAGAAATTCGTTTCAATGCCGTAAATCATCGTCGGCGTTTTGATGACAAAATCGAAGCGTTTTTCCATTTTCCCCCGATTGGAGATGGCCGAGAGATCGATGCCCCATTTCTCCGTGATCTCGTGGATATACATTTCCTTGAAATACGTCTCGCCTTTTACGAAACCGGCTTTCTTGATGAAACTTTCGACCAAATCCTCCATCAAATGCCCGCCGCGATTTTTGCGACCGTTAGAATCCAGCCCCGTCTCGACACCGATCGCGTAATCGACCAAATTGTGGATGATATGGTGTGCGAGCAGATCGAAAAGCCCTGTGTGCTCCATAAAATAAGCATAGCGTTCCTCATCGCCGCGCCCGGTCGGCGGATGTTTGGCAGCGTCAAATTGATACAGGAAACCGCCGTTTTCGTCTTGGCAATACATCTCATTCGCCCTGACGGCCAAAAGCAGCGGAATGCATTTCAAAGTTTCCGGATATTTCCGAATGAGCGCAGCAAAATCCTCTTTGATATGCAGTGAGCCAATCAAGGAATTCAGGAGATTCAGCTCGACTTTTACACTCTCCACATTTCGATGGACTTTTTCAAAATCGATATAGTATCCGTAATCGGCAATGCTGGCACGGAAACCGGACAGCCAAGCGCTGAAATTTCTGTTTTCCATATCAGCCTCTTCTTCCGCCGAAACCTGCCGTCGATATGATTTTGAAAATATCACGGTCGGCCTCCAAGAGTTCCTCGATGATTTCCCCGAACATATACGCATCCGGCCGATTGGTCTTTTCCTGCACCGCCAACAGTTTCATCAAGACATACAGAAATTCCACGTCGTATTCACCGAATGCATTGAGCGCGAAATATTTCTCGATATCAATCTCTTTTTCTCCGTCCTCAACCAGCTTTTTCAAAGTAGCAAAATCGTTATCGGTAAGCGGCGCGCACGTATTCCAATGGTTCCGGATGGCTTCCAAATACTGCTTGGTCAGCGTTTCGTTTCCTTGCATTTTCATCAGGACGTCCACCACCCAATGAATATGCTTCGGCGTGCGGATCCGTTTGCCGTCTTTCCGGTATCGAATCACAATGTCAAATGGCGACAGGGCGCCTTGGAAAACGTAGATGACGTAATCCGGAAAAACAAATTCGATGATCGCTTTTTGCGTCCCCTTATGTATCCATTCCGTTCCTTCTCTGATCTCCATCATCGTTCCCTCCTTAAAAATTGGATATCAACAATTCTTTGATTTTCCCTCTGGCGTCGCTGTTGCAATTGATCATCCGCGTCGCATCCACGCGCCGAATGTGATGCGCCGCATACAGAGCGTCAAAAAACTCGTCCTCCTCATCGGCATTTTTCGGATCGGAATTGCTGACGACAATCTTGGCACCCTTCCGATTCATTTCCGCTACAAAATCCGCCAATTCTTTTTGCGCCTCATCATCGAAAAGATTTTCGGTGTAAGCCGTGAAAGCGGCGGTCTGCGTCAGCGGACGATACGGCGGGTCGAAGTAAACGAACGTTTTTTCATCGATGAAATCCGCCGATTTCCGATAATCGCCGCACACCATTTCCACATTTTGCAATTTCTCGGACACCGCGCGCAAATTTTTCTCGTCGCAAATGAGCGGATTTTTGTACGCGCCCACCGGGACGTTGAAAAATCCCTTCCGATTCACACGATACAATCCATTGAAACAGGTCTTGTTCAGAAATATCAAAAGCGCCGCCTTTTCCGTATCATGACCGCCCTCGCCGCTTTCTTTGAAGGCATTGAAACGCGCTCTCTGCTCCAAATAATACTGTTTCCTGTCTTCCGTGCCGAGGGGAAGGAAATCGCTCTGCATGGCGGAGAGAATCGCCATCAAATTTTCAACGTCGGTTTTGATCGCGCGATACGAATTGATGAGCTCGGCATTGATATCGCTGATGTAGACGGCCTCCAAGTCATAGCGACTCAAAACGTCAAAAAGCACCGCCCCGCCGCCGACAAAAGGCTCGGCATATTTTGTGATCTTCCCATTTTCAAAAGGATAATATTTTTCAATTTCGGAAAGAAGCTGCCCCTTGCCGCCGGCCCATTTCAAAAAAGGACGGACCGCTTTCTCTTCGGATTTGTGATAACGAAGTGCTCTCGCATCCATCGGCTTGGGCGCGTTTGTCGGAATGACCCACATATTTCCGAGCATTTCGGCCTTGTCGATTCTTTTCTCCGCACAAAGATTCGCGACCCGGCGCTGTGAAATCCCCCATTTCTCCGCCGCTTCTCTGGCTGATATGTATTCCATCGTTTTTCCCTCCGTAAATATTGACCGGTTATATTATATTCCAAAACGCGAAGCTTTGTAAAACCATTTTTCTTTTGGAGCTGATTCGGGAAACTTGCGCCAGTTCCTCATAGCATTTCCGGATCGAATCACGCCGGAAGGTCTAGAGGTTGTCTGCGAAAATCAAGTTTTTGACGTTTTAGAAAAGAATTTACACAAAATATTTAACTGTTCTAGATAACGAGGAATTTTATGCAACACACACATTTTATTCCTTCGAAGATTACCGAAAATAGCTTGCCATAAAAGAGCGAGAATACAACCACTTCCCCATGCGGCCGCTGGCTTGGCGTACGCCAAGCC
>CAVEYT010000088.1:0-6064 GCA_963619995.1 Acutalibacteraceae bacterium
GTATGTATTGGCGTCGGGTGTTTATCATCTTGATAAAAATCAAGGAAACACATTCGTTCCGGCCGCCTGGTATTCCGTCCATACGGATATTCGAAGAAAGGAAAATTGGCAGCTTGTGAAAGAAAAGGCAGAAATGCCGGAGTAATAGTTAGTAGTGAGTAGTTAGAAATTAGCAGTTCTGGTGTCGCTTCGCGACATTTTAATATCGTCGCCAACGGCGACACCTGAATTGCTCACTACTCACTACTCACTGCTAACTTTTTACGTCTGACGTCTCTACCTCTGTGTGACGTCCAAAACTAACAGCTAAAAGCTAGTAGCCAATAACTATCTTGCGCGTGACGAAAAAGCTAAGTTCCCACAAAAAAACGACAACTCCGATAAAAAGAGCTGTCGTTTTTGTTTCCTCCGTTTCCTTATTTTCTGTCGCCGAAAATGCGGAGCATGTAGAGGAAGAGATTGATGAAATCGAGGTAGAGGGTGAGGGCGCCCATGATGGCGATTTTTTGGCCGTCGTCCGTCGCGCCGGTGTCGTGCGTCATGGCAATTTCCCGGATGCGCGCCGTGTCGTAGGCGGTGAGGCCGATGAAAATCAAAATGCCGGCGTAGGAGAGAATCATCTGGAGCATCGTGTTTTCCAAGAAAAGATTCACGACGGTCGCGATGATGACGCCGAAGAGGGCCATGAGGCAGAGGCTGCCCACGCGGGAGAGATCTGTTTTCGTCATGTAGCCGTAGACGCTCATGACGGCGAAGGTCCCGGCGGTCGTGAGGAAGACGGCGGAAATGCTCGAGAAGGTGTACATGATGAAAATGGCGCTCATGGTGAGGCCATTGAGCACGGAATAAATGAGAAACATGGCCGTCGCGGCTTTGAGCGAGAGGCGCGTCACCGCGGCGGAGAGATGCCAGACGAGGGCAATCGTCGCGATGAGAAGTCCCCAGGTGCCGAATTTCGAGGCGAAGATGAGGCCCAAAAGAAGCGGACTGTCCGCGACGATCCAGGCGGTCGCGCCCGTGACGAGAAGCGCGATGGCCATCCACGCGTAGACGTCGCGCATGAGGCCGGGCATATTGATGGAAAGGCCGCGTTCATACGTCATTTCGGAATTGTATGCGTTCATGATTTTTCTCCCGATAAAAACAGTTTCCTCTGCGGGAAACGGATGGCAAAGAGGATTTCTCTTTGTTATTTTCATTATAGCATGGGCGGCAAGGGAAGCGCAGCGTTTTCAGGCGTGATAAAATGAAGGAAATATTTTTTGGGGGGAAAAGGATTTTGTATGATGAAAAGTAGAGCCTGCCGGGTTACCTTTCCGCTGGCATTGTTTCCTCTTGTCCATTTGTTTTTAGCGGCCTTTTCGGATGAGAGCGCGGTCGAGGTCGCGCCGGAGACGTTGGGACTTGTCTTGTTCGGCGCGGTGTGCGAGGAGCTCTTTTTCCGCTCGTTTTTGCAAAATCAATTGCGGGAACGATTGGCCATCCGGCCTCTTTTCGTCGCGATTTTGGTGAATCTTTTCTTTGCGGCGGCGCACGTCGTGAATGGAGTTTCCTATGCGACGGTCTCTTACGTCGTCTTGCAGACGGTGACGGCTTTCGGCGTGGGGCTCAGTCTGTCCGCCGTGTATGAGCGGACCGGGAAAATCGGATATTGCATTTTGATTCATACCTTAATCAATGCGACGGGACTTTTGGCCGGTTTTGCGCTCACGGAGGAAAGAATGGCGGTTTACGCCTTGACGGCGCTGGCGTATGCCGTGCATGGGATTTGGCTGCTGCGGCAGGAGGAAACGGAGTGATTTGCGCGGCTTGCAGGATTTTGGCGGCGCGGCTATAATGTGGCAAGTTCAGATATAAATATTTCGATATGAGGTGATATCGATGAAAGAGTATGATGTATTGGTGATCGGCGCGGGGCCGGCGGGGCTTGCGGCGGCGATGTATACGGCGCGGAAAGAATTGTCGACGGCGCTCGTCTCGCCGGATGTCGGCGGGCAGATTTTGCTCACGGGTGAGATTGAAAATTATCCGGGCTTTGCGAGCGTGATGAGTTTCGATTTGGTCGACCGGATGGAAGAGCAGGTGCGGCGGTATCCGGTCGTTTTCGAGACGGCGTCGGTGGAAACATTGGCCGAGGCGGCGGGCGGCTTTTCGGCGAAGACGGATGACGGCGAGGAAATCCGCGCACGGGCGGTGATTGTGACGGCGGGGCGGCGGCCGCGGACGCTGGGCATTCCGGGAGAGACGGAGCTCACGGGGCGCGGCGTGTCGTATTGCGCGACGTGCGACGGGCCGCTCTATCGCGGCAAGACGGCGGTGGTCGTCGGCGGCGGAGACAGCGCGGTGCAGGCGGCGACGGAGCTGTCCGATATCTGCTCGAACGTATTTCTGCTCGTCCGGAGTCGGCTGACGGCGCAGGAAATTTTGCAAAACCGGATGCGGCGGCGCGGCAATGTGGAGGTCCTCTTGGGCGTCTCCCCGATGCAATTTTCGGGCGAAGGGCATTTGTCTTCCGTGCTCGTGAAATTTTCGGAAACGGGAGAAACGAAGGACATCGCGGCGGACGGTTGTTTCATTGAAATCGGCGGGCTTCCGAATACCGGTTTCCTGCCGCAAAATTTGGAGCAAAACGCGGCGGGAGAAATCGTGACGGACCGGTGCGGCGCGACGAATGTGCCGGGACTCTTTGCGGCCGGCGATGTGACGGACAATCCGTACAAGCAGATTGTGATTGCGGCGGGCGAGGGCGCGACGGCGGCGCTTTCCGCGCACGAATATCTTTTGAGGCAGCCATGCGTGTGACGAAGGCGGTGAAAGCCGAGCAGCTCCGTATTTTGCAAGAGGTGTACGGCGGCGAGAAGACGGCGCTGCATTATACGAATCCTTTCACGTTTATCGTCGCGGTCGTCCTGTCGGCGCAATGCACGGACGCGCGGGTGAATATGATCACGGCGCGGATTTTCCCGCGTCTGGACAGCCCGGAAAAAATGCGGGCGCTCTCTCTTCGCGAGCTGGAAAATGAAATCAAAGATTGCGGTCTTTATCACGCCAAGGCGAAGCATCTCTTGGGCTTGTGCGACAGATTGATCGAAGACTACGGCGGGGAAGTGCCGGAAGATTTCGACGATCTCGTGCGCCTGCCCGGTGTGGGACGCAAAACGGCGAATGTCGTCCGGAGCGTCCTCTTCGGTCATCCGGCGATTGCCGTCGACACGCACGTCTTTCGCGTGTCCAATCGTTTGAAACTGGCGACGGGAGAGACGCCGCTTGCCGTCGAGCTGGGCCTTCAAAAAGCGGTCCCGAAAAAAGATTGGGGCGCGGCGCATCACTGGCTCATCTGGCACGGTCGCCGCATCTGTACGGCGCGAAATCCGAAATGCGGGGAGTGTCCGCTGTGGGATGTGTGTCCGAGTAAAAAGCAGAATTGAGATTTGAGAATTGAGAATTGAGGGGCGCGGGTTTTGCGCCTCTTTTCTTTTTGCGGCAGGCGCCAAAAGTTAGCAGTGAGTAGTGCAGGTACGCGCTTCGCGCGATTTTTATATGCGCCGTTGGCGTCCCATCATCCGCCCCTACGGGGCACCTTCTTCCAGAAGAAGGCTAAAGCGGCGTGCGCTCCGCGCGATTTATTTTATAAAAATGCGCCGGAGGCGTACCGCTTTCGTCTAATAGTTAACAGCTAGTAGCTAATCACTATTTTGTAATGTGACGCACGATAAACGGTAAACGGATAACGGGAGACGCCGCTGACCGTGGAACGGGCGTGAGTATCTACGGGATTCATGGGATGTGACGAACGGTAAACAGTAAACGGAAGACGGACAACGGACAGCGGTTCATTTATTGATTTCTATTCTCAAAACGATTGACAGACCGTTTCCTGTGACATATAATGTGGCAGAAATTAGGCAAGACTAATTTTTAAGATTTTGGTTTCCGGAAGAAAAATTTTTGTCAGACTTTATTTCTTGGAAAGGAAGGACAGGAGAAATGAGACTGAGTGAAGCGAAGCCCGGCACGGAGGTGCGTGTGGAGGGGATCGATGCGTCGGAGCTCAAGACGCGGCTCATGAGTATGGGGCTGGTGAAGGGCACGAAGGTGAAGGTGCTCCGGACGGGGCCGATGGGGGATCCGTTGGCGATTCTCGTCCGTTCGTATAAAATGGCGATTCGTTTGCAGGACGCGGCGAAAATTTCCGTGTCTCTCATTGCGTAAGGAGGTCTGTCATGGCACTTTTATCCGTCGCTCTGACCGGCAATCCGAATACGGGGAAATCCACCGTTTTCAATGGACTGACGGGCATTCGGCAGAAGATAGGAAACTGGCCGGGCGTCACGGTCGATAAGAAGCAGGGGTACACGAATTACAAGGGGCGCGCGATTGCGGTCATGGATTTGCCGGGGACGTACAGCTTGAATGCGCGTTCGCCGGAGGAGCGGATTGTCGAGAGGTATTTGACGAGTGAAAAGCCGGATTTCGTCGTGGATGTCATCGATTCGTCGAATATCGATCGGAATCTTTTCTTGTGTTTGCAGCTTTTGGAGCGGCGCATTCCGGTGCTGCTCGATTTGAATATGCAGGATGAAGCGAAGAAGAAGGGGATTTCCATTTCCGTCAGAAAGTTGTCGGAAAAGCTGGGGATGCCGGTCGTGGAAACGGTCGGGCACAGCAAGAAATCGATGGAGTCGCTTTTGGATGTCTTCACGTCGACGGTGATGTCGAATTACAAAAATTCCGAGGCGGTCGAGGCGTATATCGAAAAAATCGAGGCGCTTCGCACGGAAATTTCTGACGCGGACAAATTGGAAGAGGCTATCATGGAGGCGCGTTACGCTTTCATCGATGAGATTGTGGCCGAATGTGTGACGGAGACGCACGCGGGGGTAGATGTTTCCGAGAAACTGGATGCCGTCCTGGCAAACGGTTTCCTGGCCATCCCGGTGATGCTGGTCATGCTGTACGTGATGTTTCAAATTACGTTCTCGTGGATCGGGCAGCCGATTGCGGACTGGGTGGATGTCTTAATCAACGAGGATTTGCTGGAGGCGGTGCAGGGGGCGCTGGAAGGAGCGGAGGTCGCGCCGTGGATGCAATCGCTGATTTGCGACGGGATCATCGCCGGTGTGGGCGGTGTCATTACGTTTGTCCCGCTCATTTTTGTACTGTTCTTTGTGCTTTCTTTCTTGGACGGGACGGGATACATGGCGCGTGTGGCGTATATTTTGGATCCGCTCATGCGCCGCATCGGACTTTCCGGGAAGGCCATCATGCCGATTATCTGCGGCTTCGGCTGCGCGGTCCCCGGCATTATGGGGGCGCGGGCGTTGGATTCGAATAAGGACCGCATGATCACGATTTTGGTCACGCCGTTTCTGACTTGCGGCGCGAAGCTCCCGATTTTGGCGCTTTTCGGCGCGGTGTTCTTCGGCGAATACGCGGCCGACGTCGTCTTTGCCATGTACATCGTCGGGATTTTGGGCGCGACTTTTGCGTCGGCGATTTATTCCAAGACGCTGTTCAAAACAGAAGATATTTCCTTTGTCCTCGAGCTGCCGCCGTATCGCATTCCGGATATGAAGACGGTGCTTTTGGAAACGTGGGATAAAGGGAAGGGTTATCTCATCAAGGCCGGGACGATCATCCTGGCGATGTCCATTATTATTTGGTTCCTCTCGAATTACAATCTGTCCGGCCAGGTCGAGGAAATGTCGGAATCGTTTATGGCGACGATCGGCGGCTGGATGGGGATGCTCTTTGCGCTCCACGGTTTCAATACGTGGGAAGCGGGCGCGGCGGTCATTTCCGGGATTATGGCGAAGGAAGCGGTCGTGTCGACCATGGGCATTCTCTACGGGCTCCCGGAGCTCGATCCCGATATGGAAGGCGCGGAAATGATAGAAACGGTCGCCGGCTCGGATTTGCAGACGGCTTTCACGACGATGAGTGCGCTTGCGTTCATGGTCTTCAGCCAGCTGTACACGCCGTGCATGACGGCGCTCGGGACGATCAAGAAGGAAACGAACAGTTGGAAATGGATGGGCTTTTCGGCGCTGTCCAATTTCGTGAT
>CAVEYT010000089.1:0-6058 GCA_963619995.1 Acutalibacteraceae bacterium
TCGCTTCGCGACAATCTTCGCATTCGCGTCCCATCACCCGGCGCTTCGCGCCACCTTCCAGCAAAGGAATGCTTGCTGTGACGCCACAAAAAAAGAGCTGTGAGAAAAAATTTCTCACAACTCCCCTATCCCGTCATGACAATGACATCACAAAACCTTATGCACCCAAGCGCGGAGCTCAGCCTCCTCCGCTTGGCTGTAGAAGCGCTCGCCCTGTTTCCATTCGCCCGTCCCGGCGGCTTGCCGCAGGAGATCGCCGCTTTCGCCGAAGCCCGAAGAGTACGACGTCGCAAATGGGATGACCGTCTTGCCCGTGAAATCATTTTGCTCCACGAAGGACGAGAGCGGCCAGGCGGCAATCGCCCACCAGATCGGATAGCCGACGAAGACTGTCGTGTATTCATCCCAATTTTCCGGCGTTTTCTGCGCCAGCGTCATGTGGCGGAGATCCGGATTGTCGTGCTCGCGGCAGACGCGGCTCGAAGAGTTTCTGTAATTTAAATCCGCTTCCGTGTACGGCTCGGCCAGTTTCACTTCGAACAGATCCGCGCCCGCTTCGCTCGCGATGATTCTCGCCGCGCGCGCCGTGCAGCCGGACGCCGAATAGTACACGACGATGGCCTTTCCGTTCGTTTTGACCGGCGTCGATGCTTCCGGTGCTTTCTCCGCGCCGCAAGCCGTGAGCCCCGCTGCCATGCAACCCGCGACGGCCATGCCCGCCACTTTCATCATTTGATTCATATGCTTGCCTCCCTTTGGTCATCGATAATCAATTTATGTTCCGCATTATATCACCGCCGCCGACAAAAAAATAATACCTTGCATGCATAAAATTTTATACACACAAGGTATCCATCAAAAAGAAATTAAAATTCGATCCCGCGCCTGGCTCGGATTCCTTTTTCATACGCGTGCTTCACCGGCTGCATTTCCGTCACCGTGTCGGCCAAATCGATCAATTCCGGCCGCGCGTAGCGTCCCGTCAAAATGAGATGGAGGCGCGGCGGGCGCTCGGCGATGAGTGTCTCGACTTCGGAGACGTCCAGCATGCCCAGATGAATCGCGTAGTGAATCTCATCCAAGACGACGAGATCCCATTTGTCGCTCATAATTTCCGCGCGCGCCATGTCCCACGCGGCTTTGGCCAATTCTTTTTTGTGCGCAAATTCAGCGTCGCCGTCCGGATTGTTGTGATAAACGAAACCGTCGCCCATCGAGCGGATTTCAATTTTTCCGTTCGCGCGCCCGAGCGCCGCGATGGCCTCGAGCTCGCCGTATTTCCACGCGCCTTTGATGAATTGCAAAATGAGGACGCGTTGCCCGTTTCCCCACGCGCGAATCGCCGTGCCGAGCGCCGCCGTCGTCTTTCCTTTGCCCGTCCCCGTATTGATGAGGACCAAGCCTTTTTCCTGTCTCATCTTTCGCCTCCCGCTTTTTGATACGCGCGGCAAGCGCTAAGGAAACGGTCCGCCGCCGCCGGGCTTCCGTCGAAATTGATGTGGAGATACGAAGCCAAGACGGCGCCCGCCGCGTAGCCTTCCTGGTGTGCTTCTTTTTGCCGCGAGCCCGTGAGTTCGTAGGCCCACGGGAAATCGCTCGCGTCCGGCTCCATCGTCGAAAAATGAAATTCATGCCCGCGAAGCGTCTCGCCCGCCGCCGCCAAGATGCTTTCGCGAAGCGCTTTGGCCGTCACATAGCCGACGCGCTGCAATTTCTTTTGCATCCGGCACACCGCCGGGACGAGGCCGACCAGCTCATATTCTTTCTCTTCAAAATCAAAAATTTTCCGGCACAGGTACATCAGCCCACCGCATTCCGCAAAGATGGGCATCCCGGCGTCCCGCGCTTTTCGGATGGATGTTTTCAAGGAAATATTCGCCGCTAATTTTTCCAAAAACATTTCCGGAAACCCGCCGCCGAAAAGAAGACCGTCGACGGTGGGAATCGTCTCATCCGCGAGAGGACTGAAGGGGACGAGCTCCGCGCCCTTCTCGGCCAGCGCCGAAAGGCTCGTCGGATAGTAAAAAGTAAACGCTTCGTCTTTGGCGACGCCAATCCGGACGGGCGTTTTTTCGCAGGCCGTTGCTTCTGTTTCCGGCAAAAGCGGCGGGGCCGATTCCGCGACGCTTCGGATGGCCGCCAAATCGAGCCCGGCGCCCACCGTCTCGGCCATGTGCGCAATGAGCGCGTCCGTTTCCGTTTCCGTGACGGGCGTCAATCCCAGATGGCGCTCCGGCGTCTGCAGCGCGTCCGTCCGATGCAGCGCGCCCAGGACCGGCATGCCAATCCCCGCCATCGCTTCGCGGATGATTTGCTCGTGATTGTCCGAGCCGAGCTGATTCAAAATGACGCCGGCGATTTTGACATCCAGCGCGTATTCTCGATATCCCAGCGCGACGGCCGCCGCACTTTGGCCCATGGAGCGACAATTCATGACGAGCACGACCGGCGCTTGCAGGAGCCGCGCGATGTGCGCCGTGCTCGACACGCCCGCCGCGCCGCCGTCGAAGAGTCCCATGACGCCTTCGATAACGGATAGATCCGCGCCGGCCGCCAGCGTGCAAAATGTGGAGATGAGCCGCTCCTCCGGCACGAGCCACGTGTCCAGATTGTACGAATCGCGCCCGGCCGCTTTTTCGTGAAATCCCGGATCGATGTAATCCGGCCCGACCTTAAAAGGCTGCACGACCAGACCTTGATCGCGCAGGACGCGCAAAAGTCCCGTCACGACCGTCGTCTTTCCCACGCCGCTCGACACACCGGCCAAGACGATGCGAGGAAACCGTTTTCCGTCCGTCATACGCGATCTCGTTTCGCCAAAATCGTGCTCAAATAATTCGGCTGATAATCGGCCGGGAGCGCATCCAAATCCTTTTGCACGCATTCATCGGGAAGACCCGCGCGCGTCACCATGACGGCGTTTTGAATCAAATGATGTTTCCGCAGCATCTCTTGGATGTACGCCCAATTTTTGTAAACTTTCATGATGACCGCATTGTCCGCGACGGCCAAGACGCGATCGATTTTTTCCTCGCTCGCCGTCGCAGGCAGGACGACGACCGTTTCCTCCCATTCCGCCAGCGGCATCCCTATCGCGTTCGCAATGCCGACGAAAGCCGGAATCCCCGGGATATTTTCCGCTTCGTACTCCGTCCCTTCGAGCGCACGGAAGATGTACATGTACGTGCTGTAGAGCATCGGGTCGCCGAGCGTCAGAAATACCAGATTTTTTCCTTCGTCCAATTTCTCGCACACGAGGCGACGATTTTCTTCCCATTGCCGCGCGACGGCTTCCATGTCCAAATTCATCTGGAAGACCATCGGCAAAAGCTCCGTCTCCTCGCGAATGTAAGGCTTCGCGATGTTCCACGCGACGGAGCCGTCCTTTTTCTCCGTCTTGGGCGTGATGATCATGTCGCAGCTTTGGATCGCTTCCACGGCTTTCACCGTCAACAATTTTGAGTCGCCGGGACCGACGCCGATCCCATACAATTTCCCTTTTTTCATTTTGCTATCCTCCTCAAGATATGGAAACATATGCCTCGATTATATCACAAGAAAAAACTCCCCGCCCGCAAGCAGAGAGTTTCCGTTTCAAAAAATTTACGCTTTTTTGTGACGCGCGACGAAAGCGCCGATGCGTTTCAATGCTTCCGCGATATTTTCACGGCTGGCCGCGTAGGAAATACGAATGTGGTTCTTCCCCTGCGCGCCGAAGCACGAGCCCGGGACGACGCCGATTTTTTCTTCCTGCAACAATTTTTCGCAGAATTCTTCGTCCGTCATGCCCGTCACGCTGATGTCCGGGAAAATGTAGAACGCGCCCTTCGGCTCAAAGACGTGGAGCCCGATCTTTTTGAGTCCTTCGTAAATCATGACGCGCCGCGCCGCGTATTCGTCGTACATCGCCTTCACATCTTCGTCGCAATGTGCCAGCGCTTCGATCGCGCCGTACTGGCTCGTGGACGACGCGCAGAGAATCGCGTACTGGTGGACTTTGTAAATCTGCGCCACCGCATCGGCCGGCGCGCACAAATAGCCGATGCGAAGCCCCGTCATCGCGTAGGATTTCGAGAAACCGTTCAGCACAATCGTGCGTTCCTTCATGCCGGGAAGCGACGCAAAGCAGGTGTGCGTCCCTTCGTAGGTGAGATCGCAATAAATTTCATCGGAAATGACGACGAGATCATGTTTCTCGACAAATTTGGCAATCTCCGCCAGCTCGTCTTTCGTCATCACCGTGCCCGTCGGATTGTTCGGATAGCCGATCAGAAGCACTTTCGTCTTCGGTGTGACTTTTTCTTCCAGCGCCGCGACCGTCAATTTGAAATCATCTTTTTCATACGTCGGGACGAGGACCGGCGTGCCGCCCGCAAATTGCACGCAGGCCGGATACGCCACATACGCGGGATCCGGAATCAGCACCTCATCGCCCGGATTCAAAAGCGCCGTCATCGCAATCGTAATCGCTTCGGACACGCCGATGGTCGCGACGATTTCCGTATTCGGATCGTACTCGACGCCGTAGCGCTCGGAAAACAGTTTCGCCACCAGGCGGCGCAGCTCGACGAGCCCCATATTCGACGTGTACGACGTCTTTTTTTCTTTCAAACTTTGGATGCAAGCGTCGATGACTTTGTCCGGCGCCGCATAATCCGGCTCGCCGACGCCCAAAGAAATGACGCCTTCCATCGTATTGGCCAAATCAAAAAATTTACGAATCCCGGACGGCGGGACCACCGTGACATTTTTTGAAAATTTTGTATTCCAATCCATTTCTCGAAACCTCCTTTTTTATTCCGCAGTCGTGACGATTTTCCCCAGCTCTTCGCAATGTTTCATCGCTTCCTCATCGGGATAGCCGTATGCCAAGACGGGCTTGGCGGGAAATATCGCGCCCGCAAATTTCAAAGACTGCTGCCAAGCATTGAGCCACGCGCCGCGACTCCAGCCGCACGAGCCGAAGACCGCCATCCGTTTCCCGGCGATGAGCGGTTTCAATGCTTCGCAAAACGGCTGCATCAGGCTCTCTTCGACGACTTCGATCCCCATGGCGGGGCTGCCCAAAAAAATGCAATCGTAACCGGCCGCGATTTCCTCCGGCACCACATCGGAAACGGGCGCCAAGAGCACCGCGTCCGAATAGGGTCTCGCCCCGACGGCAATCGCCTCTGCCATCGCTTCCGTATTTCCCGTGGACGAAACATAAACAATGGCCGTTTTCTTTCCCATCTTGTCACCTACCTCATAAAAAAAGCGTCCTCACCAAAGAGAACGCTTTTTCATTATTTACGCGTTGGCGACCGCTTCGCCGAGAGCTTTGCAAGCGTCCAGTGCTTCGTCGTCCGGCGTGCTGAATGCTTTCACCGGATCGGCGGCGAGCGTCACGCCCGCTTCTTCGAGACGCGCTTTCCAGCTCTCGATCCAATCGCCCTGGTTCCAAGCGTAGGAGCCGAAAATGCCGACGACCTTGCCCGGAAGCTGCGGCAGGAGCTCTTCGAAGAACGGTGCAAATTCATATTCTTCCAGCTCTTCATTCCCCATGGCCGGGCAGCCCAGAATGATGTGATCGAAAGCCGCCACATCGGCCGCATTCGTGTCGCTGACAAAGGACAGCACGGTTTCCGCGCCCGCGTTCTTTGCCCCTTCTTCCACAGCCTGCGCCATCGCTTCGGTGTTCCCGGAACCGGACCAATACACAATCGCAATCTTAGCCATCATAATCCTCCTCTTAAAAAAGAAAGAAATAAAATCCTGCCGACTCCTCGGCGTGATACAAATATTTCCTTCCCTATATTACTGAAACGCCCTCACCTTGTCAAGGAAAAGCCGCAAGAAAAAATCGCAATTTCCAAAAAGGAAACTGCGATTTTTTCTTGTATTTAATTTTATTTCTTCTTCTCGTCGGATTTCGACGATGTGCGTTCCGGCCATTCCGGGGCTGTGAAAAAAGTTTTCACATTTTCTCATAGCTCTTTTGTGCAAAATCACGCGGAGAGATTCCCCGCAGAACTCCTGTCGTTTTTCATTCTCTTTCTTCCCCGTGGAAGAAAGAGAA
>CAVEYT010000090.1:0-6048 GCA_963619995.1 Acutalibacteraceae bacterium
CCATTTTTCCTACGCTGACGATGAGCCCCAGCGACATCGCGTCGGCCATCGCCGCCAAAATGCCGCCGTAAAGAAAACCGCCGGAATTCGTGTACGCGGGCGTGACGTCCATCCCCAACACGATCTCGCCTCTTTCGACGCGCTCGACTTCGATGTGCAAAAAATCGGAAACGGCCGGATGCTTCGTGTAGCAATGGCGAATATAATCCGGCATCCAAACGGCCGGCACGCTGAAAGGCTCACCCCGTTTCTCTTTTTCCAAGATATCCGAAAACGTTTCCATCCGGCTCCCTCCTCTCTAAAATCTTTTTCACATTGTAGCATTTTTTGCCGCCGATGAAAATCGTTTCAAAAATTTTCTTTTGCGCTCTTTCTCTTCTGCCAAAAAATGCATAAAAAAACGAATCTCTCCTTTCGGAAAGACCCGCTTTTCTTTTCCTGTTATTTCCCTAAAACAAACACATCGACATCGCGTCTGCCGAATTCCCAGCATTCGTCAAATTCTTCCATGCAAAGATCGATGCGGTTTCCGATAATCGCGCCGCCCGTATCCGCTGCGACCGCCATGCCGTATCCCGGCACATAGACGGAAGAACCGAGCTCGATGACGTCCGGATCGACTGCGACCGTCCCGTATCCCGCTTTCGTCCCCGTCGCCGTGATGCCGAGACCGTCACCGTCGCTGGGATGATACGCCGTCGCTTCCATGTGATACACCGTGCCGAGAGTATCTTCGCGGCTGCCGATTCGTTTCGCGCCGGGCGTCCCTTCCTGCACCAATTTCCGAGAAATCTCGCGAGAATGCACGACGACGCCATCAGAAACAAATTCTTCGACGACGACCAATTCTTTTCCGGCCACCCCGTCGTAAATCATTTCTTCACTCTCCGCGGAAAGCGACGGATCGTACCATTTGACGAATTTCATCGGCACAGATTCGTAATACGTCACTTTGCGCGTCGAAAAACGAAGTGCTTCTTCCTCTTCCGGATACAAATTGTCCGGAAACTTTCCCATGCCGAAAACCGTGATGGAAACAGCGGACAAGGCCGCTAAGCAAACGAACAAACAAGGAAATAAGGATGTATGACATTTCCATTCTTTCAATCTGATCACCTCTCACGGGTAAAATTCTACCACACAAGGAATTTTTGTCAAATCGCATAATGTTTACAATACAGTATAGAAATGAATTTAACGATATTTCGATATTTTTTACTTCTTCCGCTACCTACTTTATTTTATTTTTGGCAGAATTATGCATACATCAAATTTATCATACATCACAGCATTTCAATGAATTTCATTTCTGGTTTTGTAAACTATGTTCTTCCACAGGAAACAAATCAATTTTTGCATCAAAGCAAAATTTCTATTGCTTTCTAAAATTTCTCATATTAGCAAGGAAATCTCCACCTTTCAAAAATAAATTGTGTTCCTTTTTCTCCATACAATTTATTTTCGCTTTCCGATTTTTCATTTCCGATTTTCTTTTCTCGGAAAAATGATTTGGCTGTTTTTGAAAAATTTTTCATCCATCCCCACTTTCAAAACAAATTTTCGGAAAAAATCAACTCATTTCTCCGAAAGAAAATCTATGATGAGAAATTTCTACCACTTTTTGAATGACCGAAACGCCAGGCGAAATGACAAAGCCTTCGAAAGCTGTCCGTATCCATCGGACGAGTAAAATTTTCGGCTTCTAACGGTGCTTCATGCCGAAAGATTGCGTATTTCCCATGCAAAAAAGCAGTGACCTTTTTCAATCACTGCTTTTCCCATCCGGCAATTATTTTTCTTCAGAACTAAAAGGCATTAACTCTTGACCGGCACATACGGCTCCATTTTTTGATGAAGCGTCATTTTTTCCGCTTGGTCCCGTTCCTCGGCGGCGTGCTGGAAAATGTCCTGCGCGTTGATTTTGTTTTCCGGCGCGATTTCTTTCTTCCACGAACCGTCCGGCTGCATGATGTGTGCTTTTTGATTGTCCGAAAGCTCCGTGTCCACCATTTCTTTGATGCGAGCGCGCAGCACGGGATCCTCCACCGGCACCATGAGCTCCACGCGGTCATTCAGATTTCTGGGCATCCAGTCCGCGCTCCCGATGTAGAGCTCTTCGCGCCCGCCGTTCGCAAACCAGAAGACGCGGCTGTGCTCCAGGAAACGACCGACGATACTGCGGACGGTGATATTCTCCGAAAGTCCCGGAATGCCGGGAATCAGGACGCAAATCCCGCGCACAATCAGCTCGATCTTCACGCCGGCCTGCGATGCTTCGTACAGCTTCTCGATGATTTCCTTGTCCAAAAGCGAATTCATCTTCGCAATCAAATGCGCTTCTTCCCCATTCTTTGCATGACGGATTTCCCGCTCGATAAATTCCGTGCAGCGACGGCGCAAATTGAGCGGCGCGACAATGAAAGAATTCCACATCGGCGGGTCGGAATAGCCGGACAGCAGATTGAAAAACGCGGACGCATCGGCGCCGAAGAAATCGTTGCAAGTCAGGATGCCCAGATCCGTGTAGAGCTTCGCCGTCGACGCGTTGTAATTGCCTGTCGCGACATGGACGTAGCGGCGGATGCCGTCTTTTTCGCGCCGAATGACCAGCGTACACTTGGAATGCGTCTTGAGTCCGACCAGCCCGTAAATGACGTGCGCGCCCGCTTTTTCGAGACGCCGCGCCATGCGGATATTGTTCGCCTCGTCGAAACGCGCCTTCACTTCCATCAGGACCGTCACCTGTTTCCCGTTCTGCGCCGCGTACTCCAAAGCTTGGATAATCGGCGAAGACGAGGAAACGCGGTACAGCGTCTGCTTGATGGCCAAGACCGCCGGATCCCGCGCCGCTTCGGAGACAAATTTCACGACGGACGCGTCGAACGATTCATACGGCAAGTGAATGAGCAAATCATTTTGCCGAATCATGTCGAAAATATTGCCATCGCCCAGCGCAATCTGACTCTGCGGCAAATGCGGATGCGCCTCCGGATAGCGCAAGCGGTCGTACCCTTTCAATCCGCAAAACGCAAAATACACCGTGAGATCGATCGGCCCGTCGATGGCGTACAAATCTTCTTTTTCCAAATTCGTGAGGCTCGCCATGAAACGCAGCAGGAAACGACTCGCGCCCGCCGCATATTCGAGCCGCACCGCGTCGCCTTTTTTCCGTTTCTTCAGCTGCCGCTCCACCTCAGCGACCAGACTCCTCGCGTCTTCCTCGTCGAGCTCCAAATCCGCGTCACGCGTGATGCGAAACGCCCCCGCCTCCAGCAAATCGTAGCCGATAAAGAAACGGTCGCCGAAATGCCGAATCACATTTTCCAAGAGCACAAATTCCCGTTTCCCGGGGTGCGACGCCTCCTTGGGCAGCGCGATGATGCGCGGCAGGACGGACGGCACGGGGACAATCGCCGTCTTCACGTCGACATCGTCCTCGTCGACCTCCTCGCCCTTTTCGTTTTTCTCCAGCAAAAGCGCCACATTGAGACTTTTTGACGCCAAAAAAGGAAACGGATGCGAAGAATCGACCGCCATCGGCGTCACGACAGGGAAAATTTCCCGCTCGAAATATTCGGTGAGCCAGCGAAGTTGCGCCTCGCCCGCTTCCGACGGATCGATGAAACGCAGTCCTTCCCGGTCCAAATCGGCCAAAATCTCTTTGAGATATCGATACTGCCGCGCCACCAGAGCGTGCGTTTTCTCCGAAATGGCCGCGAGCTGCTCGTCCGCCGTCATATTCGCATTGTCGCGTTGCTCGGCGTCCCGCTCCTGCTGGTGCTTCAGCCCGGCGACGCGCACCATGAAAAATTCATCCAGATTGGAGCTGGTGATGGCCAAAAATTTCAATTTTTCCAGCAGCGGATTGTTCGGATCCACCGCTTCTTCCAAGACGCGGCGATTGAAAGAGAGCCACGACAATTCCCGATTCAAAATATAGCGCGTTTCCATTCTCTCACCCCTTATCTCCTCACAAGCTGGGCATCGATGCCGAAGACATTGCGGAAAAATTCTTTTTCTTTTTCAAAAATCCACGTTTCCAGCGCCGTATTTTCCTCGCTGTCGTAGGAAATCAAAAGTCCGTCCTCCTCCAAGGAAACCGTCACGTTTTTGAGTTTCTGTTTCCGGCCGACATCCATGGCGCGGACAATGCGGAAAATGGCGATGAGCTTCAAGACCGTCATTTTTGACGATTCTTCCAGAACGGCAAACGGCTCGTCATCGTCGGAAGGCGTGCGGCTGTGATCGTAGAAAACGATGCAGGCCACGATATCTTTTTCCCGATCCGAAAGTCCGAAAATATCGATTCCTTTCACAATCTGGCACGCCTGCGCGCTGCGGCCCAGAAGATTCACATATTTCCCGACCTGGCAGAGAATAATCGCCATGCGGAGCAAAAATTCGTCGCGCTCGCCGAGCCCATTCAAAGAGCGAAACGCTTCGATCACCGTGTGTGAAAATGTTTCCATCGCGGCGGCATGCTCCGGCTCGTAATAGTAACGCGCCGCAATCGAGCGCGTCAGCTCCAGATTTTGGTGGCGCATCCAAAGAAGCGCGGGCGCCTCCGTGCGTCTGGCACCGTAAAAAGCGGTCGCCGCCTCGATAAAAGTCGTCCCCATCATGACGACGCGACTCGCCGGCACGTGCTCTATTATTTCCTTATATATATAAGCCGTGGGCAGCACCGCCTCCGCGCTCTGCTCGTTCAATCCGAATTTGCGCATGAGAAGCGCCGGCGGCATCGTGACCGTCTTCTCGAAAATCGTGCGGAAATCGGACGGACGGATCTCCAGAAATTCCCGTTTCCCCATGTCCATGCCCAAAAGCGTCGCAATCATCCGCGCTTCGTGCCCGCTCATCACGAGACATTGCGGATGATACTGTCCGATGGACTTCCAAAGCGGCATCATGATGGAATGCACGTACTCCTCCATCGCCTGCGGGAAATCGCGCGACCTGCGCTGATTCAGCTTGAACATTTCCAAAAGCCGCAGCGTCCCCATGTGCACATTTTGCTGGTATTTCAGGGCGCCCTGCTCCCAAAGCGTGAGCCCCAGGCACCCCGACGTGATGTCGACGTACAGGAAATTCGTGCCCAGCGAGCCGGGATGCTCCTTGTCGCGCAGATGCAATTTGTATTGCAACGCAAAATGTTTGTAATAAATTTCCTGCGGCATATCGATGATCTCGACAGTGAAACCCGTATTCACGTGAATCAGATCGAGAATGGCCCGCCGATTTTTCGCTTCCCGGAAAACGGCCGTCGCATAGACCGCGTACTCCTTGACGTCGTAATCCGCCAAAAGCTGCTTCAGCCCGGAAAGCATATCGCAGAGCCGCCGAATGGACGCGAACGATAAATATTTATTGACGAAAGCTTCCTCGCCAAAGGAAACTTCCTTCCGGACCTCTTCCAAGACTTGGATATCATTCACGCCGCCGTATCTCACCACGCGCAAGGAAAGCGACATCGATCCGATGTGAATGATGCCAAAAATTTTACTGTCCGTCCCCATAAACGCCTCCCCCTTCCCTTCGTGCAGACGCTTTCAAAAAAAGTTTTCCTATCTATATTCATTATACTATTTCCCGCCAAAGAAAGTATACGCGTCTCGTGTAAAATTTCCGTCAAAAAAAACGATTGCGCCAAAAGAGACAACCGTTTTTTTTGATGCAATCGTTTTTTTGCCGGACGCAAGAAAGAGATGAGAGATGAGAGATGAGGAGCCTGATTTTGGCTCTTCTTTTCTTTTGCGGCATTTGTGCAAAATATTTTTCTGCTGATAGAGATGAGGAAAAGCGGATGCGCTTCGCGCGATTTTTATAAAAATGTCGTGAGCTTTGTGCGTTACTCACAGTTGCCTCGCGTCACTCCGAGCCTAAGGCTCCGGTTTGTTTGCACAAAGCAACACCGCTCGCAAACGAGCGAAGCGATGTTTGCCTTTTACTCGCTCTATGTTTGTAAAACGTTTCGAGCACAAAGGTCCGCGCCCCGAAGCGCGGCCCTGGTCAATGGCGGCCTTTTATAATTTATAGGCCGCTGTTTCC
>CAVEYT010000091.1:0-5954 GCA_963619995.1 Acutalibacteraceae bacterium
TTAGTTTTTTGGTGTCTCATAGAGCCGCTATCCGTCTTCCGTTTACCGTTTACCGTTTACCGTTTACCGTTTACCGTTTACCGCTCGTCACATAGGGATGAAGGCTTGATGTTTCTGCCGCTTACTATTTCGACCTTTCGCGTGTTTGGCATTGGGAGGATGGCTTGAAGAGGCTTGAAATTCTGAGCCTATCCCCTTTCGTCCTTTCCCATTCTTGGCTTTGGGTGGACAGCTTGAAAAGGCTTGATAAAGTTTGAACCTCAAAATGAATCCTTTTCAAGCCCTAGACAAAGGCTAAGCGCAAAAAAAGAAGAAAAAGTATTTGCCCCACACTATCAAGCCTTCTCAAGCCTTCTCAAGCCTTTTCAAGCCCTTCAAGCCCTTTCAGCACCCGGCCTTCCGCTCAAACGCCGCCAATGTCAAGGTGCCAAAGGCCGGCTCCTCTTCCCTCTTCCCTCTTCCCTTGCCACGGCATCAAGCATTCCAAGCATTCCAAGCCTTTGTGACGCACGGTTAACGGTCCACGGTCCACGGAAAGCAGCGAGATGCGCCACAAAAGCCGAGCAAGCGTCTGACGTCTGATGTCTGACCGTCTGATGTCTCGAGCTCCATGAGACTCCAAAAACTAACAGCTAGCAGCTAATAGCTAGCAACTATCTCGGGCGTGACGAAAAAAGCCGAACTCCTAGCTCCCGGCTCCCGGCCATCTTGCGCCTGCCGCAAAAGAAAAGAGACGCAAAAGCCGCGCCCCGGAGTTCTCAATTCTCAATTCTCAATTCTGTCTTATAATGGCTTGCTGTCCATATAACACGTATCCGGACACAAATCGATTTTATTTTGCCATACCTCTCGACTGTCCACCGCCGGATCGATATCCCAAGAAATACAATGCGCATCATCCAGATACACCCGCCGAAAATTTTCTTCCCGCATCAGAGGCGCAAAAACAGTATGTTCCTTCAAGAGCGGACGCATATCGTAGAGGCGCCTTTCCCCATTGTCGAAACGAATCGTCAATGTGAAATCCGGATTGGCGACCACATCGGTGATCTCCCTTCGCCCCGATGCAAAATATTCAGCCGCACCCCGCTCGAAACCCTGCGCCAAATACTCCTCGACCGACTTCGCCATCTCCTCACCCCCTCAAACTTTCCGCCATCATCTCAAAGGATCGATGGAAAACAATTCCTGCTGCTGTTTCGCCAGCTCCCAATTCTCCCGAAGCTCCTCCTGATGAAACGCCGCCCATCCCAAGAGCATCTTGAGCTGCTTGGCCGGCATCGTGCCTTCCAATACCTCCAGCGCCTCAATCGACACCAACACCTCGTCACTTCCGTAAAAAGCATGAAAATGCGGTGGCAAATGATCATTCCAATAAATGCAAACTTTAATCCCGCGAAACATCGAAATCGTCGGCATATCTCCACCTTCTTGCTAAAATTTGATTCTCCGGTTCATTATACCACAAAATCAATTCGCCGCAGACGACACCTCTTCCCTCTTCCCTCTTCCCTCTTCCCTATCTTGCAACAGCTTTCAGCACCGACGCCGCAAAAACCGTTATCCGTCTTCCGTTTACCGTTTACCGTCCCTCACATCCGATGAGTTCCGTTACTACTCACGCCCGGTCCACGGTCCACGGAAAGCAGCGAGATGAGCCACAAAAGCCAAGCAAGCGTCTGACGTCTGATGTCTGACCGTCTGATGTCTCGAGCTCCATGAGACTCCAAAAACTAACAGCTAGCAGCTAATAGCTAGCAACTATCTCGGGCGTGACGAAAAAAGCCGAACTCCTAGCTCCAGGCTCCCGGCTATCTTGCGCCTGCCGCAAAAGAAAAGAGGCGCGAACGCCGCGCCCCGGAGTTCTCAATTCTCAATTCTCAATTCTGCCTTATCCCGCCCACTTGCGAAACTGTACGGCTCTTTGGTTATTCACCTTGAAACCCACCGCAATAATAAGCTGTAAATTGTAATGAACAACCGCTCGCTCTACCTGACGCGTTCCCTCCGTTTGAACAATTCGGAATTTCCGAATCGTTGCCTCCTCCGTCAATTCTCCGTCAGCATAAATTTTTTTGATATGCTCATTGATCGTAGGCACCCCGACATCATACAGCGCCGCCATCATCTTCTGCGTCAGCCAGATATTCTCATCCTCATACCGCAGCGCAAAACGAGCGTCACTCCCGCCGGATGCCGCCGCAAACGTCAAATATTCCGCCGCCGAGCTATGAATCGGCGCACGCCCCCGATTTCCCGCCATACGAAACACCCCGCTTCCTTTCCCAAAACGCCGAGGCTGTCCTCAGTCATTCCTTGCCCCAAATTTTTCTCATTATAACACGCCGAATATCGCCATGAGCTTTTTGAACGTATCCTGCCCGTCCAAGCACGTGTCCATCAGGTAGCCTTTTTCCGTTTCCCATTCCGCCAAGCCGCGATAGTAGAAAAATTTCTTGGAATCTTCTATCAGAAACGGGACGATATCGTGCCGCAGACATTCTTTGAGCGCGATCAGGCGACCGACGCGACCGTTTCCGTCTTGAAACGGATGAATGCATTCCAGCTCCCAATGGAAACGAATGATATCGTCAATCGTGACGGGAAGCGCCCTCTCATACGCCGAAAGAAGCGCCTCCATCCGCGCGTGAACATCCGCGGGCCTCGCCGTCTCCCGACCGCCGACGACATTGGGGCGTTTCTTGTAATCTCCGACGGCAAACCATTCCAAAGAAGACGCCTTCGTCCCCTGCTTCAAAAGGCGGTGCAATTCTTTGATGAAATCCTCCGAAAGCGGCGCTTCCGCATGATTGATGACGAAATCGACGGCGCGGAAATGATTGACCGTCTCGATGATGTCATCGACGGGGATACCCTCGCCGACATCGACCGTGCTCGTCTCAAAAATCTGCCGCGTCTGCGCCTCACTCAGCCGACTGCCCTCGATGTGATTGGAATTGTACGTCATGCGGACCTGCAACTCATGATACAGACCGCCGGACAGCCGTATCCGCTTTTCCTCCCGCAGCCTTTGCAAGAGCACATTGTCCGGCCGCTCGCGACACAGCGCCTTCGGATCGCACGCCAAGAAACCGGCCATTTTCAAAAGCACCGCGTCCGCGACCCTTTCGCCGCGCCCGATTTTCGCCATCGTCCGAGAAGAAATCCCCACCGTCTTCGCCAAAGCAGTCCTCGACAAGCCCCGCTCCCGCAATCTCCGCAAAAGTCCGTCATAGGAAACCAAACCATTCACCTTCTTTCCTTTCCAGTATATCGTATTTTCGAGAAAAGTAAAGCACACAGGAAACGCTTTACTTGGATTTATTTTCTCTTGGGTGCGACCGTATGAGAGGAAATCCGCCCTCCGCCCGCCGTTATCCGTCTTCCGTTGACCGTTTACCGCTCGTCACATCACATGAATCCCAAAGTCATCACGCACAGTCCACGGCCCACGGTTCACGG
This sequence comes from Acutalibacteraceae bacterium, assembly GCA_963619995.1. Taxonomy (GTDB): domain Bacteria; phylum Bacillota; class Negativicutes; order Veillonellales; family Dialisteraceae; genus UBA1822. The sequence goes on from CAVEYT010000091.1 coordinate 3,463, forward strand.
TCGACGGAAAGCAGCGAGATGAGCCACAAAAGCCGAGCACGCCGCTCCGAGCTCCCGGCTCCCGGCTATCTTGCGCCTGCCGCAAAAGAAAAGAGACGCGAACGCCGCGCCCCTCAAATCTCAATTCTCAATTCTCAATTCTATCTTATTTCCCGCCGATGGATCGTTTCCGCCAAGATACAGACGAATTATCAGCCGGAAAGCGGCACACTTTCCTCATAGACCGTCTCCGGCGCAATGTCTATATTCCCTTCATCCCACGTCAATATACCGCGAAAAATCGTCGGGTGCATCGCAATTTCCTCATTTGCAAGCGGCAAAAACGCACTTCCTCGCAGCCTCGCCGGATCAAAAATCCGTTTTTCCCCCGTGGAGAAAGTAATCAACAATTTTTTATCCGCCTGTGCCTGCGCCGACAAAATTTTTACATCCATCCCCGCATTTCCGGCATAACAAATATCATCTTCGATATACATAATGCACCTCTCATTCCATAGGCGGGATTTTCTCGAAATGCTCGCCCTGCACCGCTTGATTCCAAGCCGCATAAGCTGCCTCTTCGTGGTACGCAAGCCATCCGATCACCATCCGAAGCTGCCGGCGGGGAAGCGATCCCGCGAGCAGCTCCCCGTCGATTCCGACGACCGCCTCATATTCTCCGTAATAGACATGAACATGCGGCTTGCTGTGTTGCCCAATATCACGAAACAACATATAAATCACAATTCCCGCAAAACGACTGAGTTCCGGCATGGAAACGCACCTCCTCTTGGCTTTCATTATAGCATAAAGATCGAGAATGTCACCGACCGACACAAGCGACCGCTCCCTTTTCACGCCTGACGCAAAACCCGTCTTCCGTTTACCGTTTACCGCTCGTCACATCGCATGAGTTCCGTTCCCGCTCGGACCTTTCCATCCCTGCCTCCTGATTCTCCGGCCAAAATTCCCAAAATCATCTTACAATCCGCCGCGGTTTTACCACTATCAGAAATTACATCACTCTCAAACGTTTTATTAAACGAAAAAGAAAGACCGCCCCATCCAGAATATCCTATAAGAATTTCTTACTCTGCCAGGGTAGCCTTTCTACTTTCCGGTTCAAGCTTTTGAGGAGTTTGATGACTTCTACATTGGCTTGATATCTCTTTTGGGGGTTACGAGCTACGGTCCTCGGCCTTTGTCTCTTTGGAAACATAATTATCCCCTTGCGTATCTCCGGGATCCTTAACCTCCCCTTTTGCTATATCCGCTTCTATCTTATCTACTTTTTCGTGATTACAGGTACTTCAGTTCCTCGTTCCGCATTTCCCTTGCTATCATTTCGTTCGTCAGTAGTGCTTGTTTTAGCTCCGCTTCCGTCCCCTGAAATTCTTCCATCGTCCGCTTGTTCATCGACTCCAGAATCGTGTCGTAATTCTCGTCTGCCGCTTCGATTCGCGTTTCCGCTATCTCTTCCAGCGTCATTCCCGCTTCTTTCGCTTTCGCTTTCGCCGCTTCCGGGTCTTCCCACTCCCACTGTTCCGCTAAGTCCTTCGCTTCGTTCGGATACATTTTCGGTTTCCCCCTTCGCTTCAACATCGGAATTATCTTTCTTTATTATACCACTATCAGAAATTACATCACTCTCAAACATGAGTCCAAAACGAAACACGGAAAAATCAGTTTTACCACTATCAGAAATTACATCACTCTCAAACAGGAATTCTAGGCGGCCTTCCTGGATTATAGTTTTACCACTATCAGAAATTACATCACTCTCAAACCCCACTGCTGTATCGTCTCTTTGACGGTTGGTTTTACCACTATCAGAAATTACATCACTCTCAAACTCCTGCCGAAAATCCAACAAATCCTGCGGAGTTTTACCACTATCAGAAATTACATCACTCTCAAACCGCAAGCTCCGAGAGGATTGCACGATCCGCGTTTTACCACTATCAGAAATTACATCACTCTCAAACGGCGACCGCGTCGGCGTATTTGATTTTCATGTTTTACCACTATCAGAAATTACATCACTCTCAAACGGAGGTGCAAACAATGAAACGTACAAACAAGTTTTACCACTATCAGAAATTACATCACTCTCAAACTGTCACCATGCAAAAGTCTAGTTTATCGCAGTTTTACCACTATCAGAAATTACATCACTCTCAAACACCGAAACTATGCGGGGAAAAATTGCAAAAGTTTTACCACTATCAGAAATTACATCACTCTCAAACTTGTGGTTAGATTAAATAGGAGGGATTAGAGTTTTACCACTATCAGAAATTACATCACTCTCAAACCCCTCGGCAGGCGGAGCCGTCTATGTACGCGTTTTACCACTATCAGAAATTACATCACTCTCAAACCACCACGGAAGAAGCCGCCGATATTCTGAAGTTTTACCACTATCAGAAATTACATCACTCTCAAACTCTTGATCCGGTTTCCATTCATCCAGAGACGTTTTACCACTATCAGAAATTACATCACTCTCAAAC
>CAVEYT010000092.1:0-5883 GCA_963619995.1 Acutalibacteraceae bacterium
GTTGGACGGAAACGGGGATGTCCGATTGCTTCCGAATGAAGAAATCGTCATCACGACGACTGAAAAAAACATTCGTTTCATTCGTTTCCGCGATACGGATTTTTATGAAATTGTTTCGCAAAAATTGTTGCGTAGATAATTTTATAGATGTAAAAAATTGCCAGCTCTCCTTCGGGAGAGTTTTTTTGTGCGGAGACGGCGAAGGAATTTTTTTCTTTGCACACGAAAGCATGGTATAATGTTGTATAAAAATTCGGTTTCCGTATATTTTTTATACGCGAGGAAAATGACGATGAAAAATTCCAGAATCATGAAAATCAAAGAAATCATTCAAAATGAAGTAATCGAGACGCAGGAAGAGCTGACGCTGGCTTTGCAGCGGGAGGGGATTGTCGTGACGCAGGCGACGGTTTCCCGTGATATCAAGGAACTCATGCTCGTCAAAGTGCCTTACGGCGGCGGGCGGTATCGTTACGCGCTTTCGGAGGCGAAGGGGCGCGTGATGAGCGACAATCACATTGCCGTCCTGTTTCGTGAGGCCGTCATCAAAATCGACAGCAGTCTGAATCTGGTCGTCATTCACACGATCCCGGGCTCGGCGCAGGCGGTGGCGTCGTCCGTCGATCATTCCGGAAACCGGGCGATTTTGGGCACGGTCGCGGGGGATGATACGATTTTGGTCATCATGCGCTCGGAAAAAGATGTGCCGGAGTTTGTCGAGAAGCTGAAGACGCAGCTGAAAGTATAAGAAACGGGAGGCGGCTATGCTGCAAAGACTCCATATCGTGAATTTTGCCATCATCGAAGATACGGTGATTGAGCTCTCGGAAGGCGCGACGGTGTTCACGGGGGAAACGGGTTCCGGGAAATCCATTCTGATGGACGCGCTCGCGATTTTATTGGGGCGCCGGGCTTCGGTGGATTTGATTCGGACGGGAAAGGATTTCTTTCGCGTGGAAGGGGTGTTCTCGGCCGATGACACCATTTTGCCGCTGCTGGATGAAATGGGGCTGGAAGCGGAGGACGGGGAAATCATCGTCACGCGCAAAATGAATACGGCCGGTCGCGGGATGTGCATGGTAAACGGCGCGGCGTGTACGGTGAAACAGCTGGAGCGGCTCGGCGGCGCTTTGGTCAAATTGCACGAGCAAAATGACAATGCGGAGCTTTTGTCGTCGGATTTCTGCCGTTTCCTGATCGATCATTCCGATGAAAAATTGAAAGCGGCGGCGGAAGAATATGCGGCGCTGTACGGACGTTTCCGGAAACTGCGGGAGCAAATCGAAGAGCTCGGACGCGGGAAACAGGAAAAGGAGCGGCGGCTCGATATCTTGCAATGGGAAATTGAGCAGATTGAGGGCGCGGAGATTTCGGATTTGGAAGAGGATGCGGCGCTTAGCGAGCGGTTGTCCGTCATGGAAAATCACGAACGAATCTATACGGGGCTTCGCGCGGCGCTGGAAGCTTTGACGGGGGATACGGGGGCGCAATCGGGCTTGGCGGAGGCGTCTTCGGAGGTGTCGGGCATCGCGGAGTACGACAAAGCGCTCGCGTCCGTTTCCGAATCGCTGCAAAGTGCGCTCTACACGGTGGAGGACGCGATTTCCGATTTGGAATCGTATGCGTCGCACGAAGATTTTTCCGAAGAGGAATTGGCGACGCTGCAAAATCGCGATGAATTGCTTTCGCAGCTGAAAATCAAATACGGCCCGACGCTCGCCGATGTGCAGAAATATTTGGAGAAAGCGCGGAAGGAATACGATGATTTGCACGCGCTGGTCTACGACAGCGAAGAGCTCAAGGAAACATTGCGGGAATTGACGGCGGAGGTGCAAAAGAAAGCGAGCACGCTCAACGCGCTTCGCCGCGAAAAAGGGAAAATGCTTTGCCAAAGGATCGAAGCGTCGCTGCATGAAATGAGTATGGAGCACGCCACGATGGAGCTTCGGGTGGCGGACAGCGAGGCACCGACGGCGGCGGGCGCGGCGAATGTGGATTTTTATTTCTCGGCGAATCCGGGCGAGCCGCCCCGGCCCATGCGACAGGTGGCATCCGGCGGGGAAATTTCCAGAATTTCTTTGGCGATCGAAGATATTTTCTCCGACCTTTTCGCGTGCCGGACGCTTGTTTTCGATGAAATCGACACGGGCATCAGCGGCGGCGCGGCGCTCCGCGTGGCGAAAAAAATTGCGTCGCTGGCTAGGCGCGTGCAGCTTCTTTGCATCACGCACATGCCGCAGACGGCGAGCATTGCGGACGCGCATTACGCCATTCGGAAAACGGTGGAAGGGGAGAGAACCATCTCGGCGGCGGTCCCGCTTTCGGAGGAAGAAGGGATTTTGGACGTGGCGTGGATGATTTCGGGAAACAATCCGCCATCGGAAAGTGCGATTGCTTCCGCAAGGGATTTGCGGAAGCAAGTAAAGGGATAAAAACAGAATTGAGATTTGAGAATTGAGAATTGAGGGGCGCGACTGTTTCGCGTCTTTCTTTTTGTGGCGTTTGAGGGGAAAGACGTTGGCAAGGCAGGGAAGAGGGAAGAGGGAAGAGGCGATAATCTTCGCATTCCATCGTCCGGCGCTCCGCGCCACTGGCGACCGTCCACCGGAAGGTCGCCTCCCGAAGAAAGCTAATTTGTGGCGGCCTCCGGCCGCATTTATAAAATGTCGCGAAGCGACACCTGCACTGCTAACTGCTAATTACTAACTGCTAACTTTTTATTCCTGACGTTTCAATCTCTATGAGACGCCAAAAACTAATAGCTAACAGCTAACAACTAATAACCATCTTGCGCCTGAGAGCCATTGCGGTTCTCTCTTCAAGATTTTTGATGAATCAAAAGTTTCATATCATTCAAATCGATATAATATATGGAAAACTTGAAAGCGAAAAAGAGCTGTTTGTCATTGACGAAGAGCTTTTTTTATTGTAATTTAGTAAAAACAAATAGAATCGAATCAAAAAGGAGGTTGCGATATGATTTCTGTATTGGTGAATGGCGCCGGCGGGCGGATGGGGAGCGAAGTCGTCCGGGCGGTGGAGGCCGATGAGGCGCTTTCGCTTTTCGGCGGCGTCGATCCGTGTCATGCCGGCGAAGATGTCGGTGAGGCGGTCGGAATCGGGGCAAAAGGAATCGCGATGGCGGCGTCGCTTGCCGAAGCGTTTGCGAAAGGGAAACCGGATGTCGTCGTCGATTTCACGAATCCGTCCGTCATTTTTGAAAACGCCAAGACGGTGCTCTCCGCCGGTGTCCACATGGTGATTGGGACGACGGGACTCACGGCTGAGCAGCGTGACGAACTTTCTCGGATTTCCGAAGAAACGGGAGCGAATGTCCTCGTCGCGCCGAATTTTTCTCTGGGCGCGGTGCTTCTCATGGAGATGAGCGAGAAAATTTCAAAATATTTGCCGGACGCGGAAATTATCGAATTGCATCACAATAACAAACTCGATGCGCCGTCGGGGACCGCGAAACTCACGGCGGAGAAAATGGCGGCGGCTCGCGAAAACGCCCCGGCCGAGGACAAGACGCGCGAGAGCATTCCGGGCGCCCGCGGCGCGAAAGTGGAAGGCATCACGGTACACAGCGTCCGGCTTCCCGGTTTCGTCGCCCATCAGGAAGTCATTTTCGGCGGCTACGGGGAAATTTTGACGCTGCGGCACGATTCGCTCGATCGCAAAAGTTTCATGCCCGGCGTCGTGATGGCTTGCAAAAAAATCGCGGCACATAAAGGCCTGACTTACGGTTTAGAATATTATTTGGATTGAAGAGGTGCATCATGATGAGACTTCCGCGTGTCGCCATTTTGGGCGCGACCGGTGCTGTGGGACAGGAATTTATCCGTCTCATTGAAGAAAGAAATTTCCCTTTTGCCGATTTGAAACTTTTGGCGTCGGCTCGTTCGGCCGGAAAGAAACGGATCATTTTCGGCAAAGAATACACGATAGAAGAAGCGAAGCCGGAATCGTTTGAAGGCATCGACATCGCGCTTTTCGCGGGCGGCAGCATCAGCAAGACGCTCGCGCCGGAAGCGGTGAAGCGCGGCGCCGTCGTCATTGACAATTCCAGCACGTTTCGCATGGATCCCGATGTGCCGCTCGTCGTGCCGGAAATCAATCCGGAAGACATAGAGGCGCATCACGGCATCATTGCCAATCCGAATTGCTCGACGATTATCATGCTGATGGCTTTGAAACCGATTCACGACCTTTCCAAGATTCGCCGCATCATCGTTTCCACGTACCAGGCCGTTTCCGGCGCGGGCAAAGAAGGCATCGACGAACTTTTGGGCGAAATCGAAGCGCAGACGACGGGAAAGACCTACGAGCCGAAAATTCTCCCCAGCAGCGGCCTTCCGAAACATTATCCCATCGCGTACAATCTCATTCCGCAAATCGACGTCTTCTTGGACACCGATTACACGAAAGAAGAAATGAAAATGGTGCACGAGACGCACAAAATTTTCCACGACGACACCATCGGGATTACGCCGACGACGGTGCGCGTGCCGGTCATCCGGAGCCATGCGGAATCCATTTATATTGAAACGGAGCGCCCGCTTTCCGTTTCCGAAATCAAAGAAGCCATCGCGGCGTTTCCGGGCGCCGACGTCAAAGACAACCCGGCGGAGCAGCTCTACCCGATGCCGCTCGACACGTCGGATAAAAACGACGTGCTCGTCGGACGCATTCGCAAGGACACCGTCTGCGAGAACGGCATCAATCTGTGGGCGTGCGGCGATCAGATTCGAAAAGGCGCGGCGCTCAATGCCCTGCAAATCGCCGAATATATGATTGATAAAGAAATGTTTTAAGAGAAAGGGGACTTTGCCATGATTCAGTTGGGACGCGTCATTACCGCGATGATTACACCGTTTCAAGACGACGGACTCGTCGATTACGAAGCGGCGGTGCGCTTGGCGAAACATTTGATCGATCACGGCTCGGAGGGCATTCTCGTCGGCGGGACGACCGGCGAAGGCGCCACGATGAGCGAAGACGAGAAATTGAAACTTTACAGCCTGATTGTCGATGAAGTCGGGAGAAGGGCGCCGGGCAAAAAAGTGCCGATCATGGGAAACGCGGGCGGCATCGACACGGCGGCTTCGTGCGCGTTTGCGAAAAAAGTACAGGAAACGGGCGTCGACGCCATTCTGGCCATCGTTCCTTTCTATGTGAAACCGACGCAGGAAGGGATGTTCCAGCATTTCAGAGCCATCGCGGAGTCCGTCGACATTCCGGTCGTGCTCTACGATGTGCCGGGCCGCACGAATACGAGCATCGCGCCGCAGACGGTGAAGCGCCTGGTCGATGCTTGCCCGAATATCGTCGGGATTAAGGACGCGACGGGAAACTGGGATCATGTGACGCAGGAAAAAATCCTCTTGCCGGATGATTTCCTGGTCTACAGCGGCGACGATTCCTACACGTATCCTATCTTGGCTGCCGGCGGCGCGGGCGTCATCAGCGTCTCCGCGCACATCATCGGAGACGATATGCTCGCGATGATCGACGCATTCCAAAAAGGCGACAGGGAAACCGCGTTTGCCCTCCACAAGAAAACGTATCCGATCAACAAAGGCATCTTCTTCATCACAAGTCCGATTCCCATCAAAACGGCGGTGAATCTCCTGGGCCTCCCGGGCGGAAACTTCCGCCTCCCAATGGTCCCGGCCAGCGCGGACGAAGTGGCGCATATCAGAGAGATGCTCCATGATTACGGTTTGATGTAATTTTGAAAAAAAGAGCTGCAAGGAAACGATGTATCATTTCCTTGCAGCTCTTTTTTTGTGGAATCACGCGGGGTGCTTCCCCGCAGAACTCCTGTCGTTCTTCATTTCCTTTCTTTCCCGGGAAAGAAAGGATGACGGGTGAGGCCTCTTC
>CAVEYT010000093.1:0-1654 GCA_963619995.1 Acutalibacteraceae bacterium
CAGGAAAATTTCAATCTGGCGGCGTCTTCTTTCTTTGCTACTTTCTTTCTTCCACGGGGAAGAAAGAAAGTAGTCTCGCGACAGGAGTTCTGCGGAAAATCTCCCCGCGTGACCTGCGCCGTCAGGCGCATTCCGCGAAGCGGAACCATCCGCACCGAAAGATGCAAAAGGGAAAGCACCCCGCGTGATTCCACACAAAAAAAGAGCCGCAAGAAAATGGATAACCATTTTCTCGCAGCCCCTCTCCTCTATGTGACACCCGGTAAACGGTCCACGGATACCGGACACCGGAATCACTCACTCCTCCGCATCCCTGAAATTTTTAATAATGACAATCGGCGTCTTCTGGCTCGCGTTTCCGAAAGGATTATCGATCAAAATTTTCGCAATTTTTTTTGGATCGAGCTTGCCGCTCTTGCCCAGCACCGCCGCGCGTTTCAAATCGTTCACATCCGCGACGACCGCGCCGTAGGCTCCCGTTTCCTTCACGATTCTCTCGCAAACCTCATCCGCGTCCGCCGGACCGTAGACGATGCATTTGTCGAAAGGCGGCATCGTGCCCGTCACATCGTCGCACAGAGACGCTTGGCGGCATTTCGCGTAGAAAATCCCGCTCTTTCCGAAACATTTCCCAATCGCCGCGACGATAAACCAGAAGAGCATCCGCCATTTCCCTTCCTCTTCCATCGCCGCCTGCATGCCGTAAATGCTCGCCATCGAGCCCGCTGCCGGCACGAAACGATTCATGAGCCGCGCCTGCCACGTCGGCGAGAGCTCCTCCGGACGCACATAGCGGCCCTGCGTGATGGCCAGCACCGATTCCGCCGTGCAAATGATATCCTTGTCCGTCACATCCGCCGCGTACTCTTTGATCACCGCCGCGATATCGTCTTTATGCGTCAAAATCCGGGTCCGGACCGGCACCAATTCCAATTCCATTATGCACGCCCTCCCGACACATATTCATACAACGCGCTGCGAAGCTCCTCGGCCTCCAGGTAAATCCGCCCTTTTCTGTACTCCCAATCGCTGCGGCCGACCGTTTGGAAAATAATATCGATCGGCATATCGGGAAACGTTTCCAAATCGCGGAGAATATTTCCCGTCGTCGCCGTAAGCGTGAGCTTTACGCCAAGTTTCACTTCATCACCCGCATACACGATGAGCGCTTCCCAATAATCATCCTCACGCACGCGATTCAAATCGTAGACGACCGCGCGCAATTTCGCCGCGTCATACTGTTCGCGGGGCAAATACGGCCGTGCGAAACAATCCATGATCGTCCCGCCCTGCCGACCGGCATTCCGAATCGGCACCGAGGCGGACAAAATCGCCGTCGACTGATCCAATTTTTCCACACGAAACGGCGTCTTCTGCCGCGAAAGCAGCCGGAAATCGCAATCCCCCTGCTTCGCGCAGACATACCAGTACCCCAGGAAACAGAGGCACACCAGCAGCAAAAGCACCACCGGAATCAAAAGAAACCAAACCCACACCATACCAAGCTTCCTCCTCCTATACTATGATGGTTCTGTACGTATTATACCAAAATCGACTCTATCCGTTGACCGTTGACTGTCTGTCACATTGCAAGATAGCTATTAGTTACTAGCTGTTAGCTATTAGTTTTAGGCGTCTCATAGAGCTCAAGACA
>CAVEYT010000093.1:1879-5843 GCA_963619995.1 Acutalibacteraceae bacterium
CGTCTCGACCTCTATGAGACACGCTCCAAGCTCCAGGCTCCAGGCTCCAGGCTCCAGGCTCCCGGCTATCTCGCGCCTGACACAAAAAGCCAACCACGCCAACTGCTCACTACTCACTACTAACTGCTAACTTTTTAGCTATAGCTCCCGCGCCCATCACCGCCGACAACAATTTCTGCGGCGCCGCCGTGTCTCCGGAGAACCAATACGCATCCTCGCCCGCCGCCTCCGAAAGCGCGTCCTTTTCAGCGAGAATTCTCATCGCTTCCTCCACCGTCTTCTCCGCCGGATCCAGCAGAAACGCGCCGGGGAATAACTCCTCGAAAATATCCCGAATCAGCGGATAATGCGTGCAGCCGAAAATGATCGCCTCCGCCCCATTCGCCTGATACTTGTCCGTCAAATTTTGCACGAGCTCACGGATTTCCTCTCGCGGCGCCACGCGCTCCACCGCACCGGCGAGGCCTTCGCACGGCACCTCGACGACCGCAGCGCCCGGCAGCGCCCGCAAGACACCTTCCTTGTGCCGATGCGTCGCAATCGAAGCCGGCGTCGCAAAGACCGCCACGCGAGACACGCGCGGGAGCTGCGAGAAATCAAGACTCATCCCGACGACCGGCACCGTTTCTTCGTAAAAAGAGGGCGGCACATTGAACGTAATCGTATTGCACGCGATGACCACCGCCTTCACGTTTTGCGACAGAAGAAACCGTTTTCCTTCCTCCGCCAGACGGGCAATCTCCTCGCGCGGCCGCTCCCCGTAAGGATTTCTGGCCGAATCGCCGAAATACACCATCGTTTCCTTCGGATACCGCGCCTTCAAGACCCGCGCCGCCGTGAGCCCGCCGGCCCCCGAATCCATCACCCCGATCGGTCGATTATCCATGATACCCCTTTCCGTCCTCCGCTGCCATCTCACAAAGCGGCGCCGCCAAATCCGCCGGAAGCCGCACAATCCGTCCCGTTTCCATCGACGTAAACGTCCCGACCGACGTCGCCGCAATGAGCTGCGCGCCATCCGCCTCCCGCACGACTTCGTAGCGGAAGACCATCTTGGCCCGCGACGCCTCCGTCAAATACGCCCGCACGATGATTTCGTCGTCGAAACGCGCCGACGCCAGATATTTCACATGCACGTCCACGATGGGAAACACAATTCCCCGCGCCATCAGATCCGACAGCGTGATCCCGCACGAACGCAGATACTCCACGCGCGCCGCCTCGAGCCAATTCAAATAATTTCCGTGATACACGACGCGCATCCCATCCGTTTCCTGGAAATGCACGCGATGTCGCCACTCGATCATACGCCCTCCTCGGACATTTTACCGCTTTACTTCGAATAATGGAAACGGCAAGCCGCCACATAAATGCCGTCATCCCGCACCGCGTAGACAAGCCGGTCCTTATGATTGATCCGCCGGCTCCAGAAACCGGCCAGATCCCCGGAGAGCGGCTCCGGCTTTCCGATGCCGACGTTTCCGTTTCGGGAAATATCCCGGAGAAGATCGTCGATTTTCTTTCGCGTCTTTCGGTCCTCTTCCCACGATTGATACTCTTCCCAAGCCCATTCGGAAAAGATGATATTCATTCCCTCGGCAGCTCCATGGACACGACATTTCCGTTTTTGAGCTGATCGATACTCTCCAAAAGGCGGTCGTAATTGGCTTTCGAAGACCGCAAATAATTGTTTTCGAGAAGATTGTTGTACGCCTCTTCCGACATCACCACGACATTTCTGTTGTCCTTTCTCGTGACAAGGATCGTTTCCGCATCGTCATGGCAGCGATCAAAGACCGCTTTCATATTGCTTCTGAGATGGGAATAATTTAACGCGACCACCCAAATCCCTCCTTTGCGCTTGTACAAAATTCTGTACCTCCATTATACGCAATATGATATGTCTCCGCAACTGTGATAGAATACAAGAAATATCTTTTCAAGAGAGAGGTTCCGCCATGAAAATCCAAACCGCGCAGCTCACCGTCCGCCCCGGACAAATTCGCGAAAATTTCCGCGCCATCGAAGAAGAAATCGCGCTCGCCAAAAAAGCCGGCGCCGACATTTTGATTCTGCCCGAGATGTGCCTCTCCGGCTACCTCATCGGCGACCTCTGGGATCAAAACGCGTTTCTCCGCGAATGCGAAGCGTACAACGACAAAATCGCCTGCGCCGCTCGCGGCCTTGCCATCATTTGGGGCAGCGTCGCCGTCGATTTCACAAAAACAGGCGATGACGGACGTCCCCGGAAATACAACGCCGCTTTCGTCGCCACAGGCGGCCATTACCTTCGCCCCGAGCGCTCGCCCTACCCCTTCGCGCCGAAGACCCTCCTCCCCGCCTATCGCCAATTCGACGACCGCCGCTACTTCACCGGCGCCGCCGTTTTGGCCAAAGACGAAAGCCGCTCGCTCGAAGATTTCCTTTCGCCTTTCGCCATTCCGACGAAAGAAGGCATCCTCCGCGCCGGCGTCCTTCTCTGCGAAGACAGCTGGGACGAAAATTATGAAATGCATCCCATGGACATCCTCGCGAGCAAGCAGTGCGACCTTCTCGTGAATCTCTCCGCCTCGCCCCTGACGCTCGGCAAAAACGACAAACGCCATCGCATGCTCGGCGCGGCCCTCTCCCGCCTCGCCCTTCCCCTGCTCTACGTCAATCACCGCGGCATCCAAAACAACGGCAAAAATATTTACACCTTCGACGGCATGACCGCCGCCTACGATGAAAAAGGAAATCTCATCGCCGAAGCCGCTCCCTTCGAGACGCCGCGCAGCGCATTTCTTTTCACAAAAGAAACAAAAACCCTCCGGCCCACCGCGCCCATGCCGCCCGCCGCCGGCGATTTGCTCCTTCCCACCCTTCGCTACGGACTTTCAAAATTTCTGGAAACCATTCACATCGAGCGCGTCGTGATCGGCGTCTCCGGCGGGATCGATTCCGCCGTCAATGCCGCCCTCTTCGCCTCCGTCCTCCCCGCCGAGAATCTCCTCCTCGTCAATACGCCCACGCGCTACAATTCCGAGACGACAAAAAATCTGGCGGCCACGCTCGCGAAAAATCTCGGCGCGCCCTACGTCACCATTCCCATCGGAGAGGCGACGGAAGAAACGGCGAAAACACTCGCCGCCCTCGAAATTTCCCGCGGCAACAAAAAAGAGGCCATCGCCGTGACCCCTCTCATGCGCGAAAACATCCAAGCCCGCGACCGCAGCGCCCGCATTCTGGCTGCCCTCGCCGCCTCCGTTTCCGGCATTTTCACCTGCAACGCGAATAAAACCGAGCTCTCCGTCGGCTACGCCACCCTCTACGGCGACATGGCCGGCGCGATTGCCGCGACCGCCGACCTTTGGAAACACCAAATCTACGCCCTCGGCCGCGCGCTCAATGACCGGGCCGGCCGCGAAATGATTCCCGAAGGCAGCTTCACCGTCACCCCGTCCGCCGAACTCTCCGACGCCCAAAACGTCGACCGCGGCCAAGGCGACCCCTTGATTTACGACTACCACGACTACCTCTTCCGCGCCTTCATCGAGCCCTGGCAGCGAAGCACGCCCGAAGACATTTTGGAATGGTACCTCGAAGGGAAACTGGAAACAAAAATCGGCACCCCGCTTTGCGTCCGCGACATTTTCAAAACGGACGCCGCCTTCATCGCCGACCTCGAACGCTGGTGGAATCTATTCTCCGGCTTCGCCGTCGCCAAACGCATCCAATCCCCGCCCATCCTCTCCGTCTCCCGCCGCCCCTACGGCTACGACCTCCGCGAATCCCAACTCGCCCCGTACTACACGGAGCGGTATGAAAAAATGAAACGGGACTTGCTCGGCTTTTGAGTCAGACGCAAGACAGCCGTCGACCGTGAACCGTGAACCGTGGACCGTGGACCGGGCGTGAGAACTTTCGCGGTTCATAGAATGTGACGCACGGTAAACGGAAGACGGATAACGGATGACGGTTTTGG
>CAVEYT010000094.1:0-5805 GCA_963619995.1 Acutalibacteraceae bacterium
GAGACGCCAAAAACTAACGGCTAACAACTAACAGCTAATAACTATCTTGCGCCTGCCGCAAAAGCCGTTATCCGTTTACCGTTTACCGTTTACCGTTTTTCACATCCGGCGACTTCCCTAGGTTCTCGCGCCCGGTTCACGGTTCACGGTTCACGGACATCAACTCCATGAGACGCCCAGATCTGGCAGCGAACAGCCAATAGCTAACAGCTATCTTGCGCCTGCCGGAAAAGCCGAGCACCCCAAAAGCCCTGCTCCTCTTCCCCCTTCCCTCTTCCCTCTTCCCTCACTTATCCACAGCCCCATCATCCCGAAAATTTCCCGCCCTTCCGCCGAATCTCACGGATAATGACAGCTTTTTCACAGGCTTATTCACTTTTTGTGCATAAGTTTTCCTATTCCCCCTTATAAAAAATTTCCATCACACTTTTCTCTCCAATGGCAAAATAAAACTTGCAAGAGATTTTATGTATCCATTATAATGATTTCAGATTATTTTATGTTTGCAAGATTTTGGCGGAGACAGCCTTTCTTGCGACGAGTTTGGAGGAGGTTTTTATCATGAAAAAACAATTGACGGCAATCGCATTGGCGTGTGGTTTGGTGCTGGCGGCCGAGGGCGCGGCGGAGGCGAGCTGGCTGAGCAAGATTTTGGAATCCGCTTCTTCCTCGACGACTTCGGGCTCGAGCACGCGCGCCGGCGGGCCGACGAATCGTGCGGATCGCTGGAGCAAAGTGTACACCACCGACTTCTACACCATCTACATCGATACCTCCTCGATAGAAAAAGGCGGAGAAGCACAGGGACGATATGTCAAAGCTTGGTTTAAACGGGTTTACACACCGGAAGGCTCTGCATGGCTCGGAAACAACAGCCGCGGTGCCGTAAAACCCGACGTCATTACGCACTCTATTTATTATGCTACGTATGGAACAACTGAATCTGATGTTTGTGACGTTTCCATGTATGTGAACGGACCTTGGCGCTATTACGACGTCAAAAATCACTTAATTTATGCAGGCCCTCTTGCCGATCGCTATGACGAAAACGGTTTCGGCCGTTACGTCCCCGACAGCCCGAATGAACAAATCAAAGACATCCTCTTCCGCTCCGTCGGCTGGGATTATTGAGGCCTCCTGCCATGAAAACATGGATCGTCTCCCTTTTGGCGAGCGCTTGCTTGGTTTCCTCCATGCCCGCTTTTGCCAAAGTGGCGACTTCGGATTTGGTGCTGGGCGGCGTCGCGCTGCGATCCCGGCTTTCGGAATTGGAAGCCTTGTACGGGACGCCCACCAGGCACACCGCGACCGGTTTCTGGTATCGGCTGGCGTATTACGGCGATACACTCCTTGTGACCATCGACGCCAAAACCGCGGAAGAAAGAGCCAATCATGGCCTCAGCCGCGTTTACGGCATTTCCGTCCGGAGCCAAAACGGCCTGGCGACGCCGAAGGGAATCCGTGTCGGATCCACCAAGAGCGAAGTGCGCGCCGCCTATGGCGAGCCGGATGACACCCAGCGAAGAGAATTTTACGAATATTGGGTCTATCTAGACGGCGATAACCCGCGCCAAGCCGATTTTCTCCGTTTGCGCTTCGTCGGCGACGTCGTCACCGAATTGGGCATTCATGTCAATACAGGAGAGTAAAGATGAATACGAAACAGTTTCTCTTGTGCGGCGCTCTGCTGTCTCTCTCTTTCGGCCTCGGCGCTTGCGGAAACGCGCCCGCCGTCACTTCGGTTTCCATCGGCGATGCCGCAGCCGTCAAAGCGCTGTCGCAAAATCTTTCCATCACATCGGATTTCGGTCGCCATTATGACATTTACACCGGGCGCCCCGCGGCCATCCCTCCCACGCAAACGGATCTGCTCTGGGGAGACCATTCCTTCCCCTCCTCCGTTTCCCTGATGGGACTGGACGGCCGCACGATTTCCTTTTCTTGCAACGCGCTCGGATTTTCCTTTGCCGACGAAAACGGCGTCCTCTATCAAAGCGAAGGCGCCTCCGGCATTTCGGAATATGTCGCCTACTCGCTGACCACTTCCGACCCCGGCAAACGGCTCTGGCTCGTCAAAGGGCCGTCCCTTTCGCCCGCCTCGCTCTGGGTCCTCTCGGAGACCGAAAAAGGATTCGCCAAAGTTGCCGATCCCGCCGATTTTGCCAAAGCGGGGATTTCCGTCGAAAATCCGGGAAACGAGCGTCTCGATGTCCGCATCGAAAACGGCGCCCTGGCCGTCACGAAATATCACATCGACAAAGTCGAATCCGATCAAAACCTCCAATCCGTCAAATGGAGCGCGGACAAGACCGTCTACATCGACGGCCCCCAAGGCGGCGATACCTTCGCCCTCCTTTCCTCACCGGAAAAGAAATCCGGCGCTTCTGCCTCTTTCCTCTCCGGTTTCACCAATCCATCGCTGAAAATCGAATCTTTCGGCGAAAGCCGGTGCCTTTACGGTTTCCGTCCGTCCCTGCAAAATCCGGACAGCTGCACGACGCTGACCTTGTCAAACGGAAAGAAACTTCTCTTGGCGGCCTACACGCATTTCTTCCGCATTTTGGACGAAGAAGGAAACGCCTATTACACGAGCGAGACTTGCCGGACCCTCGGCGCCCGATTCACCGTCACGGAGGTCAAAGTCTCCGATGCCAAGACGCGCGTGTGGCAGGTCCGGTATGACGGCGCCGGAAACCAACGCGCCGAATCCGGCTATTGGCTCCTCGGCGAGCGAGACGGCGTCCTTTCCGTCTATCTCACGCCGCAAGATTTGGATCGGGCCGGCATTCCGCTGCCGGATACGAAAGACGGATTCGCCGCCAAAGGCGCCCACTATCTCAACCTTCGCGTCGAGGACGGCGTCATCAAAGGCGAATACATCTACGTCTACATCCCCGGCTATTTTTCCAAGCCGGCCGACAAGAAACATATGCTGGACAAGACCTTCACGATTGCCTGGGACAAGAGCGCCGGGACCTTTGTGATTCAAGACGTCAAAGAAGAGGCGCCCGCCTATCTCCAATACGACGCCGAAAAGAAAGCATCCAAATGGGTCCCCATGACGGAAGAAGAAGCGCAATTGCCTTCCGGCGTCACATTCAGCAAAAAATATCATTAAGGAGTACGTATGATGAAACGAAACTATCTCTATGCGGCGGCCCTCTTGGCAGGACTCTCGTTCCTCCCCGCCGCTGCGCAAGCGGCCAATGCCGACCCCTTGATGGCGGCGGTGCAGCAAGGCATCTCCGAGGAACAATTTATCGCGCTCTTGGCGCCAAACGGCTGGACGGAGAAAGCGGGCAGCCCTCACACCTACACGGGCAGCGAACCGTCCACGAATCCCAAGACATTCGAAGAATCGATGACTTACACGACGGAAAAGGGCCGCATCAAGCAAGTTTCCATTATTCTGAAAAACGGAAACAAGGGCGTCGCGGAGAAACGCTTCAAGCAAATTTCTTCCGATTTTTCCAAAACGCTGGGCCGCTGGACTTGCGACGGATTCCTTAGCGGGGATGGCTTCGTCGCCGCCAAGTACAATCTGTGGTTTCTCCCGAAAGCCTCCGTCATGCTCAAAGTGAAATGGACGCGCGAGGCCCGGCCGTTTCTGACGTCGGAGAAGACGGAAACCGTCTCGTATACGATGATGAATTATTGAGGTGACGATATGAATACTATGAAAACGCTTGGCATCGCTGCCCTTTTCGCCGCCCTTTCTCTCGGCACGGCCGCAGCGGAAAATCTCATCAAAATCACGGAAGGGGAAGTCAGTCTGGCTCTCGGAAACGCACGAAACGAAGTCATTTTCAGCGAAGGCGAATCGGACATCCGTTTCATGATGAATCGAAACAGCGACAATTGGTATGAGCTCCAAATGGCCACGCCCACGCACGGGCTCACCTATGGCCTCTATTGGCGCATTCGCGAGGAGGCCGTCGGCGGTCTTTTGCAAAAAGCGCATGTGACGCAGTATCTGGCGCCGTCAAGCGGCCGTTTTTTCTACAGCATCGATTTGTATTCCGACTCCGATGCGACGTATCACAGCTATCTGGTCGGCCATGATGCCACAGACGCCGCTTACGAATTCCTCGATTCCTACTGCTTTGCCGGCGGCTATATCCTCAATCCGCACATCTGGGGATCGGACGGCTCTCTCTATATCGGCGGCGACGGCCCCAACGACGAAAGCCGGCCGAAATATCGGCTGTATTGGTCGGAAGAAAGCCAATGGTTTGGGTATGAGGCGCTGTGAGCCCCTCATATTATATTTTTTCATATTAGTCCTTACAAAGGCGGCTCCCCCAAAGCCGTCTTTTCTTGTGCGCCAAGCGCCGCGGTACGCCACCGGGGCTACAGAAAAATTTTTTCATATTTTTTGCAGCTTTTTTGTACAAAATCACGCGGGGAATCTCTCCGCGTGATTTTCTATAAATGGGCCGCAAAAAGCGTGAAAACTTTTCATACCCTCCATAAAAATCATTCTTTTATAAGGAAATGTATGATATAATACAAATAACTTCTTACCGGCACGCGGAAAGCCTGCTTGCAAGACGGTTTCCGGCGGCCGATTCCCTTTGGGAGGTGTCGATGATGAACAAGAAATGGACAGCCTTACTCTTGGCGGGCGCAGTGGTTCTTTCTGCGGGCGGCGCGGCGGAGGCCGGGTGGCTCGGGAAAGTCGTGGACGCAGCCGTCTCCTCTGCGACATCGGGGCAAACGCAGCCGGTGCAAACGCAGCCTGCGACCGAGGCGGCGGCTCCGGCGGCCTCCACGGCGGCAACCAATCGCGCGCTCAATCCGTCCGCCGAATGGGTCGAGGTGCATCAAGCCAAGCGCTACACGGTCTACGTCGATCGGACGTCTCTCAAAGCCATCCCGGACCAGTACGACAAATCCAAATTCGAAGTGCTCGGCTGTTTCAAACGCGTCTACACCGATGCGGGCCGGGATTGGATCGCCCGGCAGGACGACAATCTGGCCGGCACCGATTTGGCCTATTCGGTCTATTGGGCCGTCTACGGACCTAAATATTCCGCTTTCTCGTGGTACAAAGTCAGCAATCACGGCCCCTGCCGCTACTATGATTCCCAAAATCGCCTCCTGCACGATGAGGGCGTCTACAAAGAGATCGATGACGCAGCCGGCGAAGGGTCTTACAACGTGAAACCGGCCAACAAAAAAATCCGGGATGCCGTCTATAGCATGGTATCCAAATAACGGAAACGGAACCTGCGGTGTTTAGCCGCGGGTTCTTTTTTTGTGTCGGAAAAGATGCTGGCGCAAGATAGCTTGGAGCCGGGAGTTCGTGCTTGGCTTTTGGGCTCAGGCGCAAGATAGTTGCTAGCTATTAGCTATTAGCTGTTAGTTTTTTGCGGCGCATAGAGATCGAGACGTCAGACGTCAGACGATCAGACGTCAGACGTCAGACGCTTGCTTGGCCTTTTGGTCTCAGGCGCAAGATAGCTTGGAGCCGGGAGTTCGTGCTTGGCTTTTGGGCTCAGGCGCAAGATAGTTGCTAGCTATTAGCTATTAGCTGTTAGTTTTTTGCGGCGCATAGAGATCGAGACGTCAGACGTCAGACGATCAGACGTCAGACGTCAGACGCTTGCTTGGCCTTTTGGTCTCAGGCGCAAGATAGCTTGGAGCCGGGAGTTCGTGCTTGGCTTTTGGGCTCAGGCGCAAGATAGTTGCTAGCTATTAGCTATTAGCTGTTAGTTTTTTGCGGCGCATAGAGATCGAGACGTCAGACGTCAGACGATCAGACGTCAGACTTTAGCGGTGTCGCCTTGTGCAAACGAACCGGAG
>CAVEYT010000095.1:0-5756 GCA_963619995.1 Acutalibacteraceae bacterium
AAATCAAGTTTTTTATGTTTTAGAAAAGAATTTACACAAACTACTTGACAGATCCCCAAGCTCCGGGCTCCCGGCTCTCTTGCGCCTGCCGCAAAAAAAAGAAGCGCCCAAAGCGACGCTTCTCTTCCCTCTTTCCTCTTCCCTCTTCCCTCACTTCTTCTTAAACGCGTACAACTTCTTCGTCACCCTTGCGACTTCAGAAGCGAGTCTTTCCGTGTCGACCGTCGTGAGTTCTTTTTTGCGTAGGACGACGCGGCCGTTGATGAGGACGGTGTCGACGTCCATGGAGTTTGCGGCGTAGACGGCGAGGGAGACGCTGTCTAGCGTCGGTTGCCAGTGGAGGCCGCTTCGATCGACCAGGATGATATCGGCCAGGTTTCCTTCGGCGAGCTCTCCCAGGTCGTCGTAACCGAGGCATTTCGCGCCTTCTTTTGTCGCCATGTCGAGCGCGTCTTTGGCGGTGATGGCGAAAGGATCGAGTTCGTTTGCTTTGTGGATGAGCGCGGCGAGGCGCATTTCCGCGAACATATCGAGTTTGTTGTTGCTGGAGGCGCCGTCCGTGCCGAGGCCGACCGTGACGCCCGCGTTTCTCATTTTCACGACGGGCGCAAAGCCGGAGGCGAGTTTCAGATTGCTACCCGGATTGTGCGCGACGCGGACGTGTTTCTTCGCCAAGATTTCAATGTCTTCGTCCGTCACGTGCACGCAATGCGCAGCCAGCGTCGGCGCGTCGAAAAGGCCCAGGTCGTCCATGAGGCGAATGGGCGTCACGCCGTGGCGGGAAAGGCAGGTCTCGACCTCCCCTTTCGTTTCCGACAGATGAATGTGAATCGGAATCCCGTTTTCGAGCGCCGCCTCGCGCACTTTGCGAAGATAGGCGGACGGGCAGGTGTACGGCGCGTGGGGTCCCAGCATGACGCGAATGAGACCGTCGGCCGCGCCGTTCCAGTTTTTATAAAAGGAAATATTTTCCGCGAGCGCCGCTTCTCCCGTCGGGGCGACACCGGCGAGACCGCGCGCGATGTTTCCTCGCATCCCGATGTCCTGCGCCGCACGAGCCGTCGCTTCGACGAACATATACATATCGCAGAAAGCGGTCGCGCCGCCGCGAATCATTTCGGCAAACGCGTGGAGCGAGCCCCAATAGACGATGTCGTCGTCCAGATGTTCCTCGGCCGGCCAAATCATCGTCTGCAGCCAATCCATGAGCGCCAAATCGTCCGCGTAGCTCCGGAACAGAATCATCGCCGAATGCGTGTGCGTATCGATGAGGCCGGGGAGCGCGAGCATATTGTTTCCTTCGATGATCTCGTCGATCCCGTCCGTCTCCGCGTCTTGGGGAAACGCCGCGATGCGCTTTCCGTCAATCAAAATGTTCTGGTGCTCGTGCGCCGCGCCATCCCGGTACACGGCCACGTCTTTGATGAGTGTCTTCATGCGCGCCTCCTTTATTCTTGCGCCAAATACGCTTTTTGCGCGTCCGTCAAACTGTCGATGGAAACGCCCATCGCTTTCAATTTGAGCCGTGCGACTTCATAGTCAATTTCCCGCGGCAGGACGAAAAGTTTTGTTTCCATGTCCGCGCCGTGCTCGGTGAGATACGCCGCCGAGAGCGCTTGCATCGCAAAGGAAAGATCCATGATTTCCGCCGGATGGCCGTCGCCCGCGGCCAGATTCACCAGGCGTCCCTCCGCCATGAGATAGACCGTTCTCCCATTTTCCAACACGTAGCCTTCGATGTTTTTCCGCGCTTCAAAATGAGACGTACAAATCCGCTCCAAATCTTTGCGCGACACTTCCACATCGAAATGACCGGCGTTCGCACAGATGGCGCCGTCTTTCATTTTCAGGAAATGCGGCTCGCAGATGACGTCGATGTCGCCCGTGACGGTCAGGAAAATATCGCCGACTTCCGCCGCTTTTTCCATCGGCAGCACTTCAAAACCGTCGAAAACCGCCTCGATCGCTTTGATGGGATCGACTTCCGTCACGATGACGCGTGCGCCGAGCCCCTTCGCCCGCATCGCGCAGCCTTTCCCGCACCAGCCGTAGCCGCAAATGACCGCCGTTTTCCCCGTGACCGTCAGATTTGTGCTGCGAATGATACCGTCCCACGCCGATTGCCCCGTGCCGTAGCGATTGTCGAAAAGATATTTGCAATACGAATCGTTCACGGCAATCATCGGAAACGCCAGTTTCCCGGCTTTTTCCAAATTGCGCAGGCGGTGAATGCCCGTCGTCGTTTCCTCCGAGCCGCCCAGGAGCCGCTCTTTCGCGTCCTGCCGCGTCGTGTGGAGCAAATGCACCAGGTCGCCGCCGTCGTCGATAATGATGTGCGGTCTGTGGTCGAGCGCTTTATGAAGAAACATCGTGTATTCTTCGTCCGTGCAGCCGTGCCACGCGTAGACCGTGACGCCTTCGGCCACAAGCGCCGCCGCGATGGGGTCCTGCGTCGAGAGCGGATTGCTCCCCGTCACGACGACGTCGGCCCCGCCCGCCTTGAGCGTCAGCGCGAGATACGCCGTCTTCGCCTCGAGGTGAATGGACATGACGATGGTTTTGCCGCGAAACGTCTGCTTTTCGATGAAATCGTTCCGCAGCTCGCGCAAGACGGGCATGAACGCTTCGACCCAGCGGATGCGTTGCTTGCCTTCGGCGGCGAGCGTGATGTCGCGAATCATGGATTCAGTCATGAGAAAGGCTCCTTTCATATTGGGAAACGGAAATGTCGTAGGGCGGCGTGAGCACCCCTTTTTCCGTGATGATCCCGGAAATCAAATCCGACGGCGTCACGTCGAATGCCGGATTACAGACAGGCACATCGGCGGGCGCAATATAGCGGTTTCCGATCTTTCGCACCTCGTCGGCGTCGCGCTCCTCAATCGGAATCTCCGCGCCCGTTGCAATCGAAAAATCGAACGTGGAAAACGGCGCCGCGATGTAAAACGGAATGCCGAAATGATGCGCCAAGACGGCGAGACCGAATGTCCCGATCTTATTCGCCGCGTCCCCGTTTCTCGCGATACGATCCGCGCCGGTGATGACCGCGTCAATCTTTTTGTCGCGCAGGACGGCTGCCGCCATATTGTCGGAAATGAGACGGCAGGGAATCTTTCCCGCCATGAGTTCATACGCCGTCAGCCGCGCGCCTTGCAAGAGCGGCCGCGTCTCATCGGCGTAGACGCACTCGACTTGCCCGCGCGCGTGGAGCGTGGAAATCACGCCAAGCGCCGTCCCGATGCCCGCCGTCGCGAGCGCCCCGGAATTGCAATGCGTGAGGAGAGACAAATTTTGGCGCCCGGAAAATAAATCCGCGCCGTTCTCTCCGATTTTTCGGCAGATTTCCTCGTCCTCTTTTTCGATTTCTTTCGCACGAGCGAGGAGCACCGCCTCCGTTTCCTCTTTTTGAAACGCCCGCTCCATCTCCGAGACGGCCCAGCTCAAATTCACCGCCGTCGGCCGCGCGTTCCGAATCACGTCGCACAAATCGCGAAACGTGTCCCGGTTTCCGCCGCTTTCCCGAAACGCCAACACCACGGCATACGCCGCCGCGACGCCGATAAGTGGCGCCCCGCGCACGGCGAGCGTCCGAATCGCGTCCGCCACCTCTTCGGCCGCTCGGCAGGTGAGATACACCGTTTCCGTCGGCAGCCGCCGCTGATCCAAGAGTACCAACGCGCCCTCCGTAAATTCCAGCGCTTTCACTTGTTTCATACGTGGAACCCTCCGAAAGCCGCCAACGCGTCGTGGCAGCCGCACGCTCTGTCCGGATCGTAATTTTTCGCCAGGACGGAAATGAGACTCCGGAAACTTTGGACGTTTTTCTTCATGCAATCGACGACTTCCTGGTGCGTGAGCGGGTCCGCCGAAATCCCGGCCGCCATATTCGTCACCATGGAAACGGTCGCGTAGCACATTTCCGCCTCGCGCGCCAGGACGCATTCCGGCACGCAAGTCATGCCGACGACATCCGCGCCCCACATCCGGTACGCGCGAATTTCCGCCGGTGTCTCAAAGCGCGGCCCCTCCGTGCAGACGTACGTGCCGTAAGGATGCAGCAGGACCCCGGCCGCCATGCCCGCTTCGGCGACCGCCGCCCGGAGCTCCCCGCAGAAAGGCTCCGTCATATCCAAATGCGCGACGCCGTAACGTTCGCCGTCAAAAAACGTATTCTCGCGCGATTTCGTCATGTCGATGAATTGATCGCAGAGGACCAGCTCGCCCGTCCGGTACCGCGGATTCAGCGAGCCGACCGCCGTCGTCGAAACAATCGCGGAGACGCCCAGCATTTTCAGCGCGTAAATATTGGCGCGGAAATTGATCTTGTGCGGCGGAATCGTGTGCCGCACGCCGTGACGCGCCATAAAAATCATTTCCCGTCCGTCGTAGAAACCGGATGTGTACGCGGCCTGCCCGTAAGGCGTCCCGATGACATGGGACGTGACGTGCGAAAAAATTCCGGCGTCATACACGCCGGTGCCGCCGATAAATGCGATCTTGCTCATGTCCTCCCCCTTCTCTTCGCTAAAATGATTTTGTATCTTTTAAGAAACCTGTCGGAATTCTGTACGTTTTCCCGCAATACCGGCACGTACTTTCGACGACGCCATCCGCGATGAGCTCCTCTTTTTCCGTTTCCGGAAGCAAAAGCAGCGCGTCTCGAATCCGCTCCTCGCCGCAAGTGCAGCGAAAGGAAACGGGATTTTCCGCCAGCTTCGTGAAGCCGCCTTCCGCCAAAAGCCTCTCCGCCGTGCCCTCCGTCGTCATGTCGTAGCCGGACAAATCGGAGAAAAGCCGCGAAAATTTCTCTTCGTCCCCCTGCGGCAAAAGCTCCGCCAGAAATCCCACCGCCCGTCGGCAAATCCCGTCCGCCTCTTTCCAATCGATCTTGACGGCTGCGCGAATCTGCTCGGAATGTTTCAAATAATCCGCCAGCCCCGCTGACACATCGGCAGCCCCCAAATCAATCGCGCCGGTGTACGGCTGCCGCAAAAGCGAATACCGCGTCACAAAAAGATGCCCCGCGCCGCCGGTTTCCGCATCCTCCGCATACCCGCGCACATAGCGCCCCTCGTAAGCGTCGACATGAAACGTCCCCAGCCCGCTTTCCGTCTCCCATTTCAAGGAAATTCCTTCATGATTTTTGAAATCCGTCGCCAAAAGCGCCGCGCCGACGAAAAGTTTCCCCAGAAACGCCGCCCGGTCTTCCGAAAGCGTGTGCAACATCTGCGCCTCCGCCGCCGCGCTCGTCGCGTCGCAGATTGTGAGACGAATGCCGTCGTCGGATAAAAAATGTGAAATGGTGTCTGTTTTCATGCTGAACCTTTGTTCTCCATGGTGATTCTTGCTTTTGCAAGAAAGAATTGAGATTTGAGAATTGAGAATTGAGGACAGGTGTCGCCTACGGCGACGATTTTTTTATTTGCGCCGGAGGCGCTTTTAACAAATGCGCGAAGCGCGTACCGGTCAAGCCCTCCTTATCGGAGGAGGGTGGCGCGGAGCGCCGGGTGATGGGACGCGAATGCGAAAATGTCGCCGTAGGCGACGCCGCTTATATTGGCGCATAGCGCTGAGCACTTTTTTTGTGATCAATCACGCGGGGTGATTCCCCGCAGAACTCCTGTCGTTTTTCATTCTCTTTCTTCCCCGTGGAAGAAAGAGAATGAAACAAGAGAAAGAAGACGCCGCCAGGGCAAAATTCGCCTGTATTCCGGGGGCGCCGCCGCTCGGCCTTAAATGCTTACGTCGAAAGAGAC
>CAVEYT010000096.1:0-5717 GCA_963619995.1 Acutalibacteraceae bacterium
GTCCAAAGAAACGGACAGCTCCGTCTCACGCAGACCGGGGCGAATCGAAATCTCCGTATCGTTTTCCAAAACGAGCGGCGTCGCGGGCACGATGTGCGGGCAGATGGGGACGACGACCATGCTTTCCGCGCGGCTGTCCAAAATCGGGCCGCCGCAAGACATCGCGTAGCTCGTCGAGCCGGTCGGCGTCGCGACGACGAGTCCGTCCGCGGGATATTCTTCCAAGAAGCGGCCGTTGATATACAGCCGGATTCTCGCCATCTTTCCGATCCCGCTGCGGCCGATCACGATGTCATTCAGCACATCCGGCAAAATTTCCGTCGTCCCGTCCGCATGACGAATCTTCGCCGACAAAAAAATTCGTTTTTCCGTGTCATACGCACCGTCCGAAATATCTGCGAGACGGCTTTCGAGCGTCTCGGGCGTGATCAAATTCAAAAAGCCCAAATTCCCCAAATGGATGCCCACGAGGCTGACGGGGGCATCGGCCATGACGCGAGCCGCTTGCAGATACGAGCCGTCTCCGCCGACAGAGAAGATCAGAGAAACATGGGCTCCGATCCATTCCATTGTTTGAAAATGAGAATCCGCAAAAGAAATGCCGGCCGCCTCGATGCTTTTTTTGTCCGTTTCCGGCAAGAACCAAGAAAATCCGGCCGCCTCCAATGCCGCCACAAGTTTTGGCAGAAAAGCCACCGTTTCTTTTTTCGCCACATTGGCCAAAATGGCAACGTCCATTCCCCTCACCCCTTTTCTCCGTCCAATTGCGCGTGCGCGTCCGCGACGACATTTTGAATGTCTTCTTCCGAAGGAAATTTCACGCCGTCCGCCGCTTCCGCGAATCGCAAATGCGCCAAAAATTCGATATTTCCCGCGCCGCCCTTTATCGGCGAAAATGTCAGCGCACAAGTGGAAAATCCTTGCGCATACGCCGCCTCCGTCACGCTTTGGATGACGGCGCGATGCGTCTTTGCGTCTCGCACGATGCCGCCCTTTCCGACCTTTTCGCGCCCCGCCTCAAATTGCGGCTTGATTAAAATGGCGATATGCCCTTCCGGTTTCAAAATTTCTTTGGCCGCCGGGAAAATTTTCAGAACGGAAATAAAAGAAATATCCGTCGCGATGAGATCGACTGTTTCTCCCAGCGTCGCGAGCGTCACGTCTTTGATGTTCGTTTTTTCCAAATTTATGACGCGCGAATCGTTTCGGAGTTTCCAATCGAGCTGGTTGTAGCCGACGTCAATCGCATAGACTTTTGCCGCGCCGTGCTGAAGCGCGCAATCGGTGAAACCGCCGGTCGACGCGCCGATGTCGGCCATGACCGCGCCTTCCACAGGAAGATGAAACGTCTGTATCGCTTTTTCCAATTTGAAACCGCCGCGCCCCACGTAGGGCATCACGGTGCCTTTGATGCGAAGCTGCGCATCGGCGGGAATTTTCGTCCCGGGCTTGTCCACCGGCACGTCATTCACCAAGATGACACCGGCCATGATGTGGCGCTTCGCATTTTCGCGGCTTTCAAAAAATCCTTGCTCGACGAGCAGGACATCCAGCCGCTCTTTCTTCGCTTTTTGCTGTTTTTCCATCGTCATTTTGTTCTCTGCCACACGACCCGCGCCAAATGCCGCAAAGTGTCCGCTTCTTCTCCGAAACCGGCCAGCGCCTCGGCAGCGGCCGCCGCTTCCTTTGCCGCCATTTCTTCGGCCGCTTCTTTTCCGAAAATCGTCACATACGTCGATTTATGTTGCTTCTCGTCCATGCCGGGCGCTTTCCCCATCGTTTCCAACCGGCCCGTCGCGTCCAGCAAATCGTCCGTCATTTGAAACAAAAGCCCCAGATGCGTGGCATAGTCATGAAGCGCCGCGCGTATCTTTTCGTCCGCTTCGCCCAAAATCGCCGCCATATCCACGGGCGCCGTCAAAAGCGCTCCCGTCTTCTTCGCGTCCATCCGCGAGAGCTCCGCCGCCGAAAGCGGTTTCCCTTCCGCGGAAATATCCAGCGCCTGCCCGCCGACCATCCCGGAAGGCCCCGCCGCCTCGGCTAAGACAGACATGAGCGCGCAACGCTTGGCCGCCGGAATCGTTTCCTCCGCCGCCAGAAGATAAAACGCTTCCGTCAAAAGTCCGTCACCCGCCATCGTCGCCATGCCCGCGCCGTACACTTTATGATTCGTCAGCCGCCCGCGCCGATAGTCGTCATCGTCCATTTGCGGCAAATCATCGTGGATCAAAGAATAGGTATGCACGCATTCGATTGCCGCCGCAACCGTCATGGCGCCTTGCGGATGAGCGCCCAAAACGTCCAGCACCAACAAAAATAAAATCGGCCGGATTCGTTTTCCGCCCGCCAAAAGACTGTAATTCATCGATTCATAAAGGACGGAAAGTTCCGTTTCTTCCGGTTGCAAAAGAGTCCGCAGCGTGTCCTCTATCCGCCTTTTCTTCTCGGCCAAAACGTCCTGCACCGTCATCCCTCCGTCCTCATTCGATGTTCGTTAAAATTTATTTTTGCTCCCGATGAATCGCATCCAAAATGCCGTTCACCAACCGATACGAATCATCGCCGCCGAAAACTTTCGCCATGTCGACGGCTTCATTGATGACCACCTCGGCGTCGATCTCCTCTTCCGGAAACAAAAGTTCGCATGCCCCCATGCGCAGGATCGTCTTGTCGACGACATTCATCTGCGCGAGCGACCACTTCCGTAAATGTTTCGTCAAAACGGAATCGATTTCTTCTTGATGCTCCTTGACGCACGCCACGAGAGCATCGGCAAAACGACCGTAATCGCCCTCCGGCTTTTGCGCGGTTTCCGCTTCCGGCTCATCAGACGCCAAAAGTCCGGTCTCCGGATTCAAATCAAAGGCGTACAACGCCTGCATCGCATAGCGTCTGGCATAGGTTCTGGAATTTTTATCCATTATGACCTCGTTGTTTTCAGAATATCGAGATTGACGGCTCGTATCTTTCCGGGAAACGCGCCCGAAAACGTTTCGGACAATTCTTTTTGCAGCCGCCTCGTCACCTGGCAAATCGGCTCCGCGCCGCCGACCGACAGCAAGAGCGTCACGGAAAATCCGCCGTCCTCTGCGTCGATAAAAAGTCCCGGCATACTTTTTTGCGTGAAACTTTTGGAGAAACCGCTCCGAATGGACGTCCATCCTTTCGGTAGCACAAGACGCACATCCGGATAAGCATCGAGAACGGCCAGCGTCAAATCGGAAAGCACAGTGAAAATTTCCGCGCGTTCGTCTTCAGCCATGCCGCTCCTCCTCTCGGAAGATGACGTCCTGCACATTGACATTCACATAGGTGACCGAAAGCCCCGTCTCCGCTTTCAGCGTGTCCTTGACCTCTTTCTGCACCTGTATCGCCAAATCCGGCACGCGCACCCCGTAATACACCGTGAAATACAATTCGGCGCGAATCTCATTCTCCTCGACGGAAATTTGAACGCCTTCCGCGTCTTCCCCGGTGATGACGGACGGAAGCACCTCCGTGAAACGAGCGTCCATCGCCGCCACACCGGGCACGGACAGACAGACTTTTTTCGCCAATTCCGCCAGCACTTTATCCGAAATGCGAATCGTCCCATATTCCGTTTTGATTTCTCCGGTATCCACGAAAAAAGCCTCCCTTCCCCGTTTCCGTCATTTCATTTTGAAAAAAGCGGACCGACCGCCGTCAAAAGAAGGAGAATCAGTCCGCTTGGAAATCTTATGCGCGTTCGAGATAAGCGCCGCTGCGGGTATCAATCCGGAGAACGTCGCCTTCATTGACGAAAAGCGGCACGCGGACGATATATCCCGTTTCCAATTTGGCCGGCTTCGTCGCGCCCGTCGCCGTATCGCCGCGAATGCCGGGCTCCGTCTCCACGACTTTGAGCTCGACGGAATTGGGGATATCGACGCCGATGACCGATCCGTTGAAAAAGAGCACCGTGACTTCCATTTCCTCTTTAATGAAATTGATGGCGTCTTCCAGCTGTTCTTTCGTCAGCATGATTTGATCGTACGTCTCGTTGTCCATGAAATAGAATGACGTGCCTTCGTCATTGTAAAGGTACTGCATCGGCTTTCTCTCGACCTGCGCCTTCGGCACCTTCACGCCCGCATTAAACGTACGCTCAATCACCGAGCCCGTCTGCAAATTTTTCATCTTCGTGCGAACGAAAGCCGCGCCCTTCCCCGGCTTCACGTGCTGAAATTCCACGACCTGCCAGACTTGCCCTTCCAATTCGACCGTCACGCCCGGACGGAAATCATTACTGGAAATCATTGTGTTCTCCTCCTGTCATAATTGGATAAATTCTTTCGGAAATTTTGTCAAAACGGAAATCCCGTCTCTATGTATCACCGTCGTGTCTTCAATGCGGACGCCACCCGTCCCCGGAATGTACACGCCGGGCTCCACCGTGATCACGATGTTTTCGGCCAATATCGTCTTCTCTCTGGCCGCCAGCACCGGTTTCTCATGGATTTCAAGACCCACGCTGTGACCCAAAGCATGAGAGAAATACGCGGAAAGCTCTCTTTCTTTCAGAAACTCCCTTGCCAGCGCGTCCACCTCGCATCCGCGATATCCCGCGCGAAGCATGGATTCGACATGAGCCACGCAATCGTAAATGCTGTCGTAGAGGAAACGCTGCCGCTCGGAAATCGCTCCCACGGCGACCGTG
The DNA here is from genome assembly GCA_963619995.1 of Acutalibacteraceae bacterium. GTDB lineage: Bacteria > Bacillota > Negativicutes > Veillonellales > Dialisteraceae > UBA1822. Next base: position 4,679 of record CAVEYT010000096.1, read on the forward strand.
CGCGTCATGTCCGAATGATACCCCTTGTACATCGCGCCGAAATCAAACGTAATCATCTCGCCGCTTTCAATCTCTTTGTCCGTCACCGTGGCGTGCGGATACGCGCCGTGCTCGCCGGACGCCACAATCGTATCGAACGATTTCCCGGACGAACCGCCCTCTAGCATCGCGCACTCGAGCGCCGCCCGAAGTTCGGATTCCTTGCGCCCTGCGGAAATGAGCGGCAAGATTTTTTCAAAGGCATCATCCGCGATGCGACACGCTTCCGCGATACAGGAAATTTCCGCCTCCGTCTTGACCTGCCGAAGTCGATCCGGATCGCAAAACACAAATTCGGTTGCCGGCGACGCTTCCTGCAATTCCAAATAAAATCGGTGCGTCATGACCGGCTCGATGCCGGCTTTCTTCGCGCGGCATTTCGCCAAAATAGCCGCGGCCGCCTCCGCCGGTTTCCCTTGATGATCCACCGTCTCAAAATCCGGCGCCTCCGCAAGAGCCTGCGCCGTGTACCGGCTGTCCGTCAGAAGAAAGCAACCCTCTCTCGACAGGATAAGAAAACTCTCCGACCCCGTAAAGCCGCTGATATACCGACAATTTTCATCCTTCTGCAAGAAAGCGGCGTCCACGCCCTCTTCCCGCAAAAAATCCGCCATCGCTTCTCGGCCGATCAAAATCTTTCACCTCTTTTTCGCAAGCTTATATATTTTATCGTATCTTTTCCCATTTCTCAAGACGTTGGAGAAAAAAACTTCTGTTTGCCTCTCGTTCAACTTTTAAGAGCCATAAAAAAAGCAAAAAGACTTTGATCGCATAGATAAACAATGTGATGCTTATACTTGACTCTATGTTCGTAAATCATAGATGACACAAAGGTCCACGCCGCGAAAGAAAAGAATTGAGAATTGAGTGAAGAGAATTGAGGACAGGTGTCGCTTCGCGACGATTATTAAAATGAGGCTGTGAAAAAAACGTAAAAGTTTTTGGTCGTATAGATAAATATTACGATGTTTATCCCTTACTCTATGTTCGTAAATCACTT
>CAVEYT010000097.1:0-5674 GCA_963619995.1 Acutalibacteraceae bacterium
ACAGCTAGGAACTAATAACTATCTTGCATCTGACTAAAAAGTTTTTCATAGCGATTACCCCGTTATAGAAAAAATCATGAAGCGATATCAAGAATTTCTTCTTTTGGTATCCTTGATTTTTTGGTATACTACGGACAAGAGGGAAACGAGCCGGTAGAAATGTTTGAAACCGGCCGCGCCTCTTCCTGTTTCCATCCTTTTTTCTCAGAATGGGGGAATGTATCATGAAAACAAATAAGAAACTCGGTATGCTGTCCGCAGCGGTGCTTCTGTCGCTGGTTTCCGCGATTTTCCCACAGGGGGGGGGGTACACGCCGCCGACTGCACGTGCGTGAATGACTATACCATGTGGCGGCAAGGTTGGACTGAGACTGATGGAACTACAACGTACATAAACAGTGTTGTCGGCGGTCTTGCTAATTGGGCATCTGGGGAGAGGTCATCTGCTTTGGGGGTGTACAATGAAGCACGTTATTATGGGGCGCAAGCTATAGGATATAAGAATGTCGTATACGGACAAACCAGCACAGGGGTAGGGATCAACAATAAAGTGTATGGGAAAGAAAGTGTTGTTTTGGGCTTTGCCAATGTCATCGGAGAATACAGTGACGCGACTGGTGCGGCGGTTGCGGACAAGGGGAAAAATACTTTTGTGTTCGGCTCTTATGTCAAGACCTCGGCAAACAACGCGATTGTTTTGGGTTCCAATATCGAGACGGTCGCCGATAATTCCGTCGTGATTGGAAATGGCTCGACATCGGAGGCCGCGAATACGGTTTCCGTCGGGGCAGCGGCTACGACCAAAACGGTGGATGGCGAGCAAGTCAAAGTGGCTGAAGTCACGCGGAGGATTGTCCATGTGGCGAAGGGGATGTCGAATTCGGATGCGGCGACGTTTGGGCAAGCCATTACAAAGAATCAAAGTTTCGCAGTTTCCGGTGGGTCTGTGACCGTCACGACAAATGACGGAGCGAGCGCATTCACGATTACCGGAATTGGAAGCGGAAGTGGTGGCACGACGTATAGCGAGGGCAATCATATCGATTTGACGGGAAATAAAATTTCTGTCAAGACGGGGACGGTCGCCTCCGGGCAAACGGAATTGGTGACGGGTGAAGCGGTGTACAATGCCATCGCCAAGAAAGATGAGTATGCGGCGGCGCATGGGAAAGTGGAAATCAAAACGAACGGCGGCGAGACGGCATTTACCATCACGGGGCTGGAGACGAGCGGCACGGATTTGGGTGACACGCAAAAACTTGTCGACGCGGGTCTGGGGGATACGGTGACGGATAGCATTTTGTCCGTGAATGACAAAGTGGGCAGCCTGTCGAATGATATCAATAAAGTCGGTGCGGGCGCGGCGGCGCTGGCAGCTTTGCATCCGGAGGGCTTTGATCCGGCGGACAAATGGAGCTTTGCGGTCGGCTACGGGCATTATAAGAACGCGAATGCGGGCGCGCTCGGCGCTTTCTATAAACCAAATTTTGATACGACGGTTTCCATCGGCGGGACGATCGGAAACGGGGATTCGATGCTGAATGCCGGCGTTTCCTTTAAGCTCGGTCGGCGCAGCGAAAGAGCGGTCGGGCTTTCGGCGGAGAATGCACAGCTCCGCAGTGAGGTGCAGGAGCTGAAGGCGCAAATGCAAATCTTGCAGCAGCAAATGGCGCAGATGGCGCAGCAGCTGCAGCGGTAAAGAACGGAGAGAAGGCAATCAAAAAGAACGGTCATGGAATGTGGCCGTTCTTTTTTGTTGGGAGGGATGAGGGATGAGAGATGAGGAGCCGGCTTTGGGGGTTCTTTGCGTTTATGGCGTTTGTGCTGATGGCTTTTGCAAGATTGAGATGGGGAGCGGGGCGATTGGCTCTATGTATTCATAGAGCTCGAGACGTCAGATAATCAGACGTCAGACATCAGACTTTAGCGGTGTCGCTCCGCGACATTTTTTTAAAATGCGCCTTCGGCGTCCCATCCTAAAAGCAGAATTGAGAATTGAGGGGCAGGGCTGATTCTCTTTTTACTTTTGCGGCGTTTGTGCCAAAAACTTTCTGCTGATTGAATTGAGGGAAAGCGGGAGCGGCCTCCGGCAGCATTTATAAAAATCGTCGCCGGAGGCGACACCTGCACTGCTAATTGCTCACTGCTCACTGCTAACTTTTTACATTTGATGTCTCCACCTCTATGAGTCGACCAAAACTAACGACTAATAGCTAACAGCTAATAACTATCTTGCGTCTGACGAAAAAGCCATTACCTCCATCCGTTTCCTTACACTTTAAATTTTGCATGGCTGCCGCAATCCGTCTTGTCCACGACGAGCTTGGCGTCGATGCGTTCGGCGAGTTCTTCTACGTGGGAGATGATGCCGACAAGACGGTGGCTGTTTTCCAGACCGGTCAGGGTGCGGAGGGCGAGGTCGAGGGATTCGCTGTCTAAGGTGCCGAAGCCTTCGTCGACGAACATGGCGTCCAGGTGGATGCCGCCGGCGTATTGCTGCACGACGTCCGCGAGACCCAGCGCGAGCGAGAGGGAGGCCAGAAATGTCTCGCCGCCGGAGAGGGTGTTCGCCGGGCGGGAGAGGCCGGTGTAGCTGTCGAAGACTTCGAGGTCGAGGCCGGCGCTTTTGCGTTTGTCGTCGCGGTCGATTTGTCGCGAGAGGCGATAGCGGCCGCCGCTCATGATGTGGAGGCGGGCATTCGCCGCTTGCGTCACGTCGTCCAGGAGGGCGCCCAGCACGAAACGCTCGAGGTCGACGCCCGTTTCTTTGCCGCGGTAGACGTCATAGAGGCCTTGCGCCAGTTGAAATTTCGCTTCGGTTTCTTTTTGTTTGGCCGAAAGAGCGGCGACGGCTTTTTCTGTGTCGATGAGGAGGGCGAGGCGCGCGGCGGTCTCCGCTTTGGCCTTTGTCGCGTCGTCTCGCGCTTTGTCGGCAGCGGCGCGTTTCTCTTCTTCGGCGGCCATGTCCGGCGCGGCGCGTCCGGCGATGAATGTTTCCTCCGTCTTTTCTTTTTCGGTCGTCGCCGCCCGGGCCGCGTGGAAATCGGTGAGTTCTTTTTGGAGTGCCGCTTCTTGGGGAATGCGCGAAAAGTAGCCCGTAAATTCTTCTATCGTTTGGAAACCTTCTTCGCGGGCGCGGTCTTCCAAAATTTTTCTGTCTTCCGTGTATTGCGTGCGGAGCGCCGTGACGTCCTTTTCCGCCGTTTCCGCTTTCGCGCGGACGGCCGCCGCGTCCTGCTCCGCTTTTTGTTTTTCCGTCGTTATCTTTTCGCACTCTGCCTTGTAGCGGGTGATGTCCGCCGTGAGTGCGGCGATGGTTTGCGCCAGCGCTTGGCCGTCGCGATACGCTTCGGGGAGACGGGATTCGAGCGCCGCAAGCGCCGCGCGAGCCGCTACCGTTTCTTGCTGCGCCGTCGAAAGATTTTTTTCCGCGTCTGCCAAGTTTTTCGCCGCCGCTTGTGCCGCCGCCTCTTTTTTATCCCGCGCCGCTTTGGCCGCCGCGACTTCCGCGCGCTCCGGAATCACGTCGTCCGTGTGCGCCGCCGCCGGGTGGGTGAGCGAGCCGCAGACCGGGCAGGGCGCCCCATCCTTGAGTGTCCGCGCCAGATAGGCCGCCTGTCCTTGCAGAAACAGAAATTCCAGGCGCTCGGCTGTGATTTTCGCTTCTTTTTGCGCCGCCTCCACCGCAGCCGAGATTTCTTTGGCTGTCTCGACGGCTTTTTGCTTGGCCGCTTCGTCTTTTTCCCGTGCCGCCATATCCGCGCGCGCCGCTTCGAGCCGCGCCGCCGGTTCTTTCATTTCCGAAAGGCGCAAAAGTTCTTTTTCTTTTTCTTGAAACGTCGTCTCGGCCGCAGCCAGCGCCGTCCATGCCGCCGTCGCTTTCGCCAGCCCTGCTTCGATGGCGGCAAGCTCTTTTCGGAGCGCTTCCGCCTCCGCGCCGCGCTTCATGCCGGCTGCTTTTGTTTTTTCCAGATTTTCTTTGGCGTCCTTCATGCGAGCCGCCGCGCGAATTTTGGAAAGCTCCGCCGTTTTCGTTTCCATCTCGGGGAGCCGCGCCGCGAGTTTCACCGCCATTTCTTTGGCCGCCGCGAGCCGAGCGTGGGCATCCGCGAGCGCTTTCGCCTCGTCATAGGTCTTGCGCACCGCGATTTGTGCCGCTTCCGCCGCTTTTTGTGCCGCTTCCGCTTCTTTCTCCGCGTTTCGCGTTTCCTCCGTTTTTGTCGCCAGATCCTCCGCTGTTTCCGCGCCGGCATTTTCCAATTTCAGCCGAATTTGCGTTTTGATTTCTTCGTAAGCTGCTGTGCCCGCGCTCGCTCGGCGTCCTAAATCTTCCACGAGCTTTCCGTATATTTTCGTATGAAACAGTTGCTGCATAATGGCCTGCCGGTCGCGGCTGTCCGCCAATAAAAGTTTCCGGAAATCGCCTTGCGGGATGAGGATGATTTGACGAAACTGGTCGACTTCGACGCCGATGAGCTTCGCCACTTCCTTGTCCGTTTCTTTGGCGGAAACGAGGCGCTCCGTGCCGTCTTCGGAAATTTCCGAAAGTGTCGCTTCTGTGCGCTGCAGCGCTTGTCCCTCGCCGCGTTTCTTTTGGCGCAGCTGCTCGGGTATGCGGGCGACGCGATACCGTTTCCCGCCAATCGAAAAATCAAAGACGACGCGCGTCAGCACATCCGGCGCCGCGTAGCCGCTTCGCAGATTTTTGCCGCTCCGGTCGTCGCTCGTTTTGCCGTAGAGCGCGTAGCACATCGCGTCCAAGATGGTCGATTTTCCCGCGCCGGTCGGGCCGCAGATGAGAAAGAGGCGATGCGCGCCCAGCGCGGAAAAATCCAAAATTTCCGTCCCCGCATACGGCCCGAAAGCCGACATTTCCAAACGAAGCGGTCTCATGCGTCCTCCTCTCCTTTCTGCAAAAGCGCGGTGAAAAGTCCTTTTTCCTCGTCCGTGAGCCCCCGCGCGCGAAAGACTTCCGAAAAGGCGTCCAGCATATCCATCATGTCCACGCGTTCGTGCAGCGCCAGCCGCGCGCCGCTGTCTTCCTGCGTCATCGCTTTCGTCCGGAGCGCCGTCATGTTTGGATATTTCTGCCGCAACCGTGCCATCGCGTCAATGACGGGACCGTCGTCCAAAAGATCGGCTAAAAGGAAATCGTCCGGCGCCGGGTCTTCGCGCGTCATCAGCTCGTCAAAGCGTCCGGAAATGACGCGCACGTCGTGCCGGGGCGTGAGCGGGACGAAACGAGTTTCCACGTGACCCGCCGCGTCCATCTCGCCAATGACGACGCCTTTTTTCTGTGTCGCCTCACCAAAAGAGTATTTCAAGAGGCTGCCGCTGTAGCGAATCGTTTCCGAGCCGCCGGCTTTTTGTGGTCCGTGCAGATGGCCGAGCGCGGTGTAACAGTAGGACGAAAAAATATCGGCTGAAACGGGATCCGTCCCTCCGATGGAAAGCGGTCGCTCCGAGTCACTCTCTGTGCCGCCCGCGATGAAATCATGGGCGATGGCGATCGTCCGCGCGCCGGTCGGCACCGTTTCCAAAAGAGACGCGGCAAGAGCCGAAAGCGCTTCCTCTTTCGTGTGCAAATCGAGAGCAAGCGCGCGCCGCACCTCCGCCGTTTCCGCATATGGCAGGGGAATGATGCAGATGTTGCCCGCCGCGTCCGGAATCGTGA
>CAVEYT010000098.1:0-5594 GCA_963619995.1 Acutalibacteraceae bacterium
TGTTAGCTGTTAGCTGTTAGATAAAAGCGGTGTCGCTTCGCGACAATTTTATAAATGCGGCGGAGCCGCTACAAGTCAAGCCCTCCTTATTGGAGGAGGGTGCCCCGAAGGGGCGGGTGATGGGACGCGAATGCGAAAATGTCGAGTGGCGATTCTGCTAATTGCTAATTGCTAACTTTCTTGCACTTACCACCAAATCCGCTGTCCGTTATCCGTTTACCGTCCACCGTTTGTCACATTGCATGGGATGCAAGCGATTCACGCCCGGTTCACGGTTATACGGTAAACGGATAACAGCTGTATGTGTAATTCTGATGTCTGATGTCTGACGTCTGACGTCTTAAGCTTTATGAGCCGCCAAAAACTAATAACTAACAGCTAATAACTAACAACTGTCTTGCGTCTGACGAAAAAAGCGAAGCAAGACTTGTTTCCTATCATTTTCCCAAGGAGGTGTCCGATATGGATGTGGTGTTTTCCGGGATTCAGCCGAGCGGCGATTTGACGCTGGGAAATTATTTGGGCGCTTTGAAGAATTTCATTTCTTTTCAAGAGGAAAAGGAATGTTATTATTGCATCGTGAATCAGCACGCCATCACGGTGCCGCAGGATCCGAAGGAGCTTCATGCTCGCACGCGGGATTTGGCGGCGCTTTACATCGCTTGCGGGCTGGATCCGACGAAGGCGACAATTTTCGTGCAGTCGGAGGTGCCGGAGCACGCGCTTTTGGGCTGGATGATGATTTGCACGGCGTCGGTGGGCGAGATGGAGCGTATGACGCAGTATAAATCAAAGGCGCGGAAAGAGGAGAGCAAGGAAGGTTTCATTCCGCTGGGGCTCATGACGTATCCACCGCTCATGGCGGCCGATATTTTGCTCTATCAGGCAAATCTGGTGCCGGTCGGCGACGATCAGCGGCAACATATCGAGATTACGCGCGATTTGGCGCAGCGTTTCAATTCGCGCTACGGGGAAGTCTTCACGCTGCCGGAAATGTGGGCGCCGAAGGGCGGGGCGCGCGTCATGAGCCTGCAGGATCCGACGAGTAAAATGTCGAAATCGGATGATAATGAGACGGCGACGATTCATATGCTGGACGCGCCGGATGATATCGTGCGGAAAATCAAGCGCGCGGTGACGGATTCTTTGGGGCATGTGCATTACGACAAGGAGGCGCAGCCCGGCGTTTCCAATTTGATGAGCATTCACGCGGCGGTTTCCGGGAAAAGTTTTGAGGACATCGAGGCGATGTACGAGGGGCAGGGCTACGGCGTGCTGAAAAAGGATGTGGCGGATCTTGTCGTGGCGGAGATGGCGCCGATTCAGGAGCGGTATCGGGAGCTTTGCGGCACCAGCGAGCTGGATGCCATTTTGGACGCAGGCCGCGAGCGCGCGCAGGCGAAGGCAAGAAAGACGTACGAAGCCGCGATTCATGCGATGGGGCTGTATCGCTGATTGGGCCTCGGATAGGAGGGCATCATGATTCTTTCGGGAAAAGAAATCGTGCGTCATATGGGACGCGAAATTGTGATCGAGCCGTTTCATTCCGCGCAGGTCAATCCGAATAGTTACAATTTGACGCTGGCCGACGAGCTCATGATTTACGATACGCATGAGCTGGATATGAAAAAAAGAAATACCGGCCATATCATCAAAATTCCGGAAGAGGGGTATCTCCTCGAGCCGAATACGCTGTATCTGGGGCGGACGCAGGAATACACGAAGACGGAATCTTTCGTGCCGATGCTGGAGGGGCGGTCGTCCGTCGGGCGGCTGGGGCTTTTCATTCACGTGACGGCGGGGTTCGGCGATGTGGGCTTTGCGGGCTATTGGACGCTGGAAATGTTCTGCGTGCAGCCGATTCGGATTTACGCGGGCGTGGAGATTTGCCAGATTTATTTCCACACGGTCCTGGGCGAGGCGGACACGTATAAAGAAGGGAAATATCAAAATAATCAGGGCATTCAGCCCAGCCTACTTTACAAAGACTTCGAAAGATAGTATAATAGTGCTCAGTTAAAACATCGGCTCTGCAAGGAAGCAACGTCGGCGCGGCGGAAACTGCGTCTGTTGCTTCCTTTTGTTTTGTCGGAGAAAACAATTTTCAAGAAGAAATGTTTCCGAGGCGGTCGATGGGGATTGCGGGTGCCGGATGGCTCCTGATGGAATTAGGGAGGGAAATCAAATGAACAAAATGATGAAGCGTGCATTGTTGGCAGGTCTGGCTTGCGTCGCGGGCGCTGCGATTCTGACGGGCTGCGGCGGTTCTTCCGGGACGAGCAGCGAGAAGAAGTTTCTGAATATCGCGACCGGCGGCACCGCGGGGACGTATTATCCGCTCGGCGGCGCGCTGGCCGAACTTTTGAACAAAAATATCCAGGGCATGAATGCGAGCGCGCAGTCCACCGGGGCTTCCGTCGCGAACGTGAATATGCTGAAAGACGGCTCGGTCGATATCGCATTCATCCAGAATGATATCGCGTACTATGCGGCGAACGGCACGGAAATGTTCAAGGATAAGCAGTTCGCGGGACTTCGCGGGATCGCGGCGCTGTATCCGGAGACGGTCCAGTTCGTCACGACGGCGGATTCCGGGATTAAATCCATCAGCGACATTAAGGGCAAGAAGGTCGCGGTCGGCGCGTCCGGCTCCGGTGCGGAAGCGAACTGCCGCCAGATTTTGGCAGCGGCCGGCATCACGTATGATGATATCACCCCGCAGTACCTCTCCTTCGGTGAAGCGGCTGACGCGCTGAAGGACGGAAACGTCGATGTGGGCGTCGTGGTCGCCGGTTTCCCGACGGCTGCAATCCAGGATCTCGGCGCTTCGAAATCGGCGGTCGTTGTCGATATCGATGAAGCGATTCAGCAGAAATTGAAAGAACAATATTCGTATTTCACCCCGATCACCATTCCGGCCGGCACGTATCCGGGACAGGAAGCGGATGTGAAGACGGTCGCCGTGAAATGCGTCATCGTCACGACGGACAAGCTGGACGATACGATGGGCGAAGCGGTCGTCAAAGCCATCTACAACAATTTGGACCGCATGAAGAGCGCTCACGCCGTCGGCAAGTACATCACGAAGGAAACCGCGCTCGAAGGCATGTCCATCCAGATGAATGCCGGTGCGGAAAAGTTCCTGAAGAATTGATTTGAAAAAGAAAACACTCCTGTATGCGGCGATACTCATTTTTACGGGGGTCGCCGTATATTTTTTGTCCGGCTCGTATCTGTTCGGGCAGACGAAGGACGGCTGGCTTTTCGTCCGCCGCGTCACCCCCGGGTTTCCTGTAAAATGGGAATACCGACATTCCGTCATGAAGACGCACATCGAGGAATACCTGGCGGTGAATGAGGCTTGCGACGGGCTGATTCTCCACGCGACGAAATACCAATCCATGGGCGTGGGGCTGCCGTTTTCGGAAGGGGACGGACATTTTCGGCAAGAAGGGCCTTGGTTTATTTTGGACGACATGGAGCGACCGTATCCGACGCTTTCGCTTAGAAACGGCGTCTCCAATGACGGCGTCCTGACCGTGGGGGACGCGCCGTATCGCTTGGCGGAGCTGATGCCGCTCGGCACGGAGCTGTATCTCTATGTGGCTCCTTTGTACAAAGGATTTTGGATGAAAAAAGTGATGCATTAAGAATTGGGAGGTGATCCGGTTGGACGACTTGAAAGAAAAAGCAAACCTCGAAGAGGGCGCACGCGAAGACGGCTCCATGTCCGAGGAATTGCAGGAAAAACTGAAGAAACTCGACAAGGAATCCAACACAGTGGAGTATGGCGGCATCTGGGCGAAAATTATCGCGTATCTGTGCATTGCCTTCTCGCTTTTCCAGCTCTATACGGGGCTGATGGGGACATTTGACGCGATGATTCAGCGCGCCGTCCACCTGTCTTTCGGGATTTCTTTGGTCTATCTGCTCTGCCCGACGAAACGTTCGCGCGTCAAAGGCGGCAGCGTCCATCCGCTGGATCTCATGCTGGCGCTCTTGGCTGTCATCCCGCCGATTTACATCCTGCTGAATTACCAGCAGCTCATTCTACGCGCGGGGACGGTCACACCGGCCGATGTCGTCATCGGATGCCTCGGGATCGTCATGGTCATCGAAGCGGCGCGGCGCATCGTGGGTCTCCCGATTGTCGTCGTCGTGCTCTGCTTTTTGGCCTACGGTTTCTTGGGACCGTATATGCCGGGGCCGCTGGCGCATCGCGGACTCAATCTCGACCAGATGGTTTCCCATCTCTTCTTCACGACCGAAGGCATCTTCGGCATCCCGATGGGCGTTTCCTCGACCTTCATTTTCCTCTTCATCCTCTTCGGCGCGTATCTGGAAAAAACCGGGCTCGGGAAATTCTTCATTGACATCGCGAATGCCATCGCCGGCTGGGCGTCCGGGGGACCGGCCAAAGTCGCCGTCCTCTCTTCGGCGCTCGAAGGCACCATTTCCGGCTCGTCCGTCGCCAATGTCGTCGGCTCCGGTGCGTTCACCATTCCGATGATGAAGAAATTGGGCTACAAGAAAGATTTTGCGGGCGCCGTCGAAGCCGCGGCCTCCACCGGCGGGCAGATCATGCCGCCGATCATGGGCGCTGCCGCCTTCCTCATGGCTGAATTTGTCGGCATTCCGTACATGGAAGTCGTCAAAGCGGCCGTCGTCCCGGCGATTCTCTATTTCCTCGGCGTCTTCCTCGGCGTTCACTTCGAAGCGAAGAAGAACGACCTGAAAGGCACGCCGCGGAGCCAGCTTCCCTCCTATGCACGCATCATGAAGGAAGAAGGGCATCTCGCCATTCCGCTCATCGCCATCATCGGCCTTCTGTCCTCGGGCTACACACCGATGAAAGCCGCGCTGGCCGGTATCGTCATTTCCATCGCGACCGCCATGCTCCGGGCGAATACCCGCATGACCTTCGGCGACATCGTGGACGGCCTCATCAAAGGCGCGCGCGGCGCTCTGGGCGTCCTCATCGCCTGCGCCAGTGCCGGGATCATCATCGGCGTCGTCACGAAGACCGGCGTCGGGCTGAAACTCGCCTCCGCGCTCGTCGATATTTCCGCCGGAAACTTCCTGCTCTTGCTTTTCTGCACCATGATCACCTCGCTCATCCTCGGCATGGGCGTCCCGACCACGGCAAACTACGTCATCACGTCGACCATTGCGGCTCCGGCTCTCATTTCCCTGGGCGTGCCGATTTTGGCGGCGCACATGTTCGTCTTCTACTTCGGCATCATCGCCGACATCACCCCGCCGGTTGCGTTGGCAGCGTTTGCGGGCGCGGCCATTTCCGGCGGCAATCCCATCAAGACCGGGATCAACGCCTCGAAACTGGGCATTGCGGCCTTCATCATTCCGTATATGTTCGTCATCAGTCCCGCCATGCTCGGCATTGACGCGACCTTCGTCGACGTCCTGCAGACCACCTGCACGGCCATCATCGGCATGATTGGCATCAGCGCCGCGATGATTGGGCAATTCGTCACCCGCGCGAAATGGTACGAAAGAATCGTCCTCTTCGCCGGCGGCCTCTGCCTCATCGATCCGGCCATGTACACCGACCTCATCGGCGTCGGCGTCCTCGCGGC
>CAVEYT010000099.1:0-5554 GCA_963619995.1 Acutalibacteraceae bacterium
CGGCACAAAGCCGTGCCCCTCATCCCTCATCTCTCATCCCTCATCTCTCATCCCTCATCTCTCATTTAGCATACACTTATTCTCCTAAAAATGATACACAAAATAAATTCCTTTGCTTTATAAGTGCACTTCTGTTATAATGAAACCACCAAATAAAGTTTCTTTTATTATCCCGTTTTCATTCTGTGAAAGGAGCTAAAACATGATTACCGAGCAGGAAATTTTTCTGACCGACCCCGTGGAAAAGGCGAAGGTCGTCGAGTTTCTGAAAGGCTTTGACCTCACGTTTACCGGAAACATCGATTACACGATGGGGCTTTTCGACGACGGGCGTCTCATCGCGACGGGCTCGCTCGGCGGCCGCGTCATGCGCGATATCGCCATTTCCGCCGATTACCAGGGAAAAGGCCTCACACACCGCATCATCCGCAATCTGGAAGCGGAATCGCATCGCCGCGGCATTACGAGCAACCAGATTTACACGAAACCGAAAAATGTCCCCGTCTTCGAGCACATGGGGTTCTCCTGCGTCGCCGTCGCGGAGCCGTACGCCGCGCTTCTCGAAAAGGGCCAGAATACGCTCGAAGAATATCTGACGCGCATTCGGACGCTCCTCGGCACGGGCGAAGGCATCAACCGCGGCGCGATTGTCATGAATTGCAATCCTTTCACGCTCGGCCATCGCTCGCTCGTGGAATACGCGGTGAATAATTGCGACGAAGTCATCATTTTCGCGGTCCAGGAAGATCGCTCCATTTTCCCGTTCTCCGACCGTTTCTCGCTCATCAAGCAGGGCGTACACGACATGAAGACGGTCCGGGTTGTCTCGGGCGGCGATTTCATTATTTCCAATGCGACATTCCCGACGTATTTCATCAAGGGGACGGAGGAGCTGGCCGCGCAGACGAAGCTCGACGCGACGATTTTCGCCCAGCGCATCGCACCGGCGCTCAATATCACGATTCGTTTCGTCGGCGACGAGCCCACGGACAAGACGACGCTGGCGTACAATGCGGCGATGCGGGAAGTGTTCTCGGAAAACGGAATCGAGCTCAAGATTATCCCGCGTGAAGCGAAGGGCGATCAGATCGTCAGCGCGTCCACGGTGCGCCGCGCACTCGCCGAAGACGATTGGGAAACGGTCCGCCGCATGGTGCCGCGCACGACGCTCACGTATCTGGAAAGCGAAGCGGGCGAAAAAATCATTCACAAGATTAAAATGCTCGCGCAGATGAATGAAAAAATCTGATTGAAGAGGGATGAGGGAAGAGAGGCATGATTTTGTGCTTCTCTTCTTTTTTGCGCTTGAGAGGGGACGCTTTCTGCTGATAGGGAAGAGGGGCGGACTTGGGTGGTTCTTCGCTTTTGGCGGCAGGCGCAAGATAGTTATTAGCCGCTAGCTATTAGCTGTTAGTTTTAGTGATTCATAGAGGCCCTGACGTCAGACGATCAGACGATCAGACGATTCTTGGTTTTGATTGTCACATCATGCTTCTGGCTCTTGCATGAAAAAAATTGAGATTTGAGATTTGAGCACAGGTGTCGCTTCGCGACGATTATTAAAATGCGGCGAAGCCGCTTCCGCTTTCCCTCAATTCTTTCTTGCGAAAGTAAGAATCGTAAACGCCGCAAAAGAAAAGAGCCGTGAACGCCCCGCCCCTCAATTCTCAATTCTGCTTTTATCGCCCCTCAATTCTCAATTCTACCCTTTTCCATGCTATAATGAGACAAATCAATATTTCCCGAAAGGAGATTTGTCATGAAACTTGTGATTGTCAATAAAATGAATCCGGAACGTCTTGCCGCCATCGCCCGCCTCGTCCCCGGCGCCGTTGCCGAAGCGTATGCGACGCCGAAAGAGGCCGCCGACCACGTCGCTGATGCGGATGCGATCGCGCTCTGGGGTTTTCAAGACATCGAGCCGCTTCTTCAAAACGCGCCGCACGTCCGCTGGGTGCATTCGCTTTCCGACGGCGTGGAAAAATTGCTCACCCCGTCCATGCTATCGCGCCCCATCGTGCTGACCAATTCGCACGGCGTCCACGACAAATCCGTCTCCGAGCACGCGATGGCGCTCCTGCTTTCCTGGTTTCACAAAATTCCCGACGTCACGCGCCAAAAAGACGCGCACATCTGGAAACGGCCGAAAGCCGAGATGCTGGACGGGAAAACGATGCTCATCGTCGGCTTCGGCGGCATCGGCCGCGCCATCGCCGCACGCGCGAAAGTTTTCGGAATGCACATCCTCGCCGTCCGAAACCATCCGGCGCCCGACCCCTTGGCGGATGAGATGCTTTCTTCCGCGGACGTCATGACGGCGCTTCCCCGTGCCGACGTCGTCATCGCCGCCCTCCCCGCCACGCCGGAAACGAACGCCTATTTCGACCGCGAAACATTTTCCGCCATGAAACCGGGCGCCTTCTTCATCAATATCGCCCGCGCCTCCGTCGTCGACGAAACGGCCCTCCTCTCCGCGTTGCAAGAAGGCCCCCTCTCCGGCGCCGGTCTCGACGTCTTCGCCAAAGAACCGCTCCCCGAAGGCCATCCCCTCTGGACGATGGACAACGTCATCCTGACGCCCCACGTCGCCAGCATCATCCCCGATTTCTGGGACCGCGTCCTCGCCCTCCTGGAACAAAATTTCCAGGCTTTCGCGGAAGGGAAACCGCTGACCAACGTCATTGATAAAGAGAAGGGTTATTGAAACGGTCGCCGGGTGGAGGCTCGGCTTTTCTGCTCAGGCGCAAGATAGTTATTAGCTGTTAGCTGTTAGCTATTAGTTTTTTTGCCTCTCATAGCGGTCGAGACGTCAGACATAAAAAGTTAGCAGTTAGCAGTGAGCAGTTAGCAGTTCAGGAGTCGCTCCGCGACGATTTTTTATTTGCGCCGGAGGCGCTTTTAACAAATGCGCGAAGCGCGTACCGGTCAAACCTTCTTCTGGAGGCGACCTTCCGGTGGACGGTCGCCAGTGGCGCGGTAGCGCCGGATGATGGCCGCTCCATGTAAAAAAAACTTAGCAAAGCCCACCGTTCAACTTTATCTTCACATAGAGGAACCATCATCCGCCC
Source organism: Acutalibacteraceae bacterium (assembly GCA_963619995.1). GTDB lineage: Bacteria > Bacillota > Negativicutes > Veillonellales > Dialisteraceae > UBA1822. The sequence goes on from CAVEYT010000099.1 coordinate 3,069, forward strand.
CTTCGGGGCACCTTCTTCCAGAAGAAGGCTTGGTCGGAAGCGGCTCCGCCGCATTTTAATAATCGTCGCCGAAGGCGACACCTGTCCTCAATTCTCAATTCTCAATTCTCAATTCTTTCTTGCAAGAGCCGGAAGCACGATGTGACAATCAAAGCCAAGAACAGTCTGATGTCTGACGTCTGACCGTCTGACGTCTCGACCTCCATGGGCGACATCCCCTTTCACACTACCATTCCTAAAATAAAAAATCCCCCACCTTTCAAAACGCTACGTTCTGAAAAGTAGGGGATTTTTTTTATTTTGCAATGCCGTGTGCCTTTTCGATATTTCCTCGAATCACTTGGCAGCACGATTTGAAAGCGGCGAGCTCATCTTCGGGGAGTTCGTACTCCACGATTTCCTCTGCGCCACCCGCGCCGATGACCGCCGGGCAACCCGCGAAGATGTCGCGCTCGCCGTATTCGCCGTCCAACGGGACCGAGCAGGAGAAAATTTTCTTTTCGTCGTGCAGCACGCTCTGCGCCAGCGTCACCGCCGCCGAAGCGATGCCGTACTCCGTGCACGATTTCCCTTTGTACGTCACCCATCCCGCTTTGACCGTCTGCTCTTGCACCGTTTCTTTATCGAATTGGAAACGCGGATCGCCCACGAGCTGCGAGAGCGGTTTCCCGCCGAAACTCATGAGCGACCAGGGAATCATTTGCGCGTTTCCGTGCTCGCCCATGACGTAAGCCGTGAACGCGTGATGCTCGAGACCCGTCGTCTGCGCCAGAATGCTGACGAGGCGCGACGTATCAAGACAAGTCCCCGTCCCGAAGACACGCCCCTTCGGCAGCCCCGCCGCCTCCGCAATGAGCGCCGTGATGACATCGCAGGGATTCGTGATATTGATGATGATCCCGGAAAACCCACCGGCCATAATCTTCGGCATATAGCTTTCGACCTGCGCCGCCGCCGACGCGAGCTCCGCCGTCCGGTCTCCGCCCGCCACCGCCGCGATATTTCCTGCCGTATTGATGAGAATGTCGCAATCGGCCAAATCCGCATAGTCCGCGATGACATACTCCGTGCGATGCGGCATGAAACTCACCGCATCCATGAGATCCTGCCGCTCACTCACCAGCTTCGTCTCATTCACGTCGAGCATCTTCACGACATCCGCCGTGCCCGTCATCCCGAGCGCATACGCCACATGCGCCCCGACATGCCCCATGCCAACGACGCCGACCGTCACCTTCGTATTTTCCATTTCATTTCCCTTCTTTCTTCCTAAAACAAGAAAAGAACCGGCGCATGTCCGATTCTTTTCGGGAAATTTTTATTTCAAGCGAAGTCCCAGCTTTTCGCCGAGAGCTCTGTAACGCTCGATGTCTTCGCGGCGAAGATACGCGAGCAAATTGCGGCGCTGGCCGACCAATTTCAAAAGGCCGCGGCGGGAATGATGGTCCTTCTTGTGTTCCTTCAAATGTTCGGTCAAGAGGACGATTCTCTTCGTGAGAAGCGCGATCTGCACCTCCGGAGATCCCGTGTCGCCTTCATGGACGGCATACGCGGTCATGACTTCTTTTTTCTGTTCTGCTGTCAACATAATAATTCCTCCTATCAGGGAAATTGCCGTATCTCAGCGCCGCGTCGGAGATTCGCCGACCCGAGGTACGGTTCCAAAACATGGCTATTATACCCTGTTTCCGGGGAATTTGCAAATTTTAGGAAACGGGTGCGAGCGGGGTGCGTGCTCGGCTTTGGCTCTCAGGCGCAAGATAGTTACTAGCTGCTAGCTTTTAGCTGTTAGTTTTTTGCGACTCATAGAGATCGAGACGTCAGACGATCAGACGTCAGACGCTTTCTCGGCTTTTTGTCCTCATCTCGTTGCTGTCCGTTATCCGTGAACCGTGAACCGTGAACCGTGAACCGGGCGTGCGCAGCCTGCGGCTCATCGGATATGACGAACGGTAAACGGAAGACGGTAAACGGATAACGGATAACGGCTTTCCCGGCAGGCGCAAGATAGTTATTAGCTACTAGCTGTTAGCCTTTAGTTTTTGGCGGCTCATAGAAATCAAAAAGTTAGCAATTAGCAGTTCTGGTGTCGCCTCCAGCGACGATTTAAAATTGCGGCCGGAGGCCGCCACAAGTTAGCCCTCTTCAGGAGAAAAGCGTCCGGTGGACGGTTTTCGGTGCCTCCGTAGGAGGCGGGTGATGGTTCCACTATGTGAAAAAAACGCTGAAAAATGTTTTTTTGCTAAACTATTTTCGCACATACTGCCATTCATCATCCGGCGCTTCGCGCCACTGGCGACCGTCCACCGGAAAGTTGCCTCCCGAAGAAGACTTGACTTGAACGCGCTTCGCGCATTTGTTATATGCGCCTTCGGCGGCTCTTATTCGGTACCTCGCGCGATTTAATAAATGCTAACAAGTCCATTCTTCTACAAAAAAAGAGCCGCAAGAAAATGTTTTTGGCATTTTCTTGCAGCTCTTTTTCA
>CAVEYT010000100.1:0-5051 GCA_963619995.1 Acutalibacteraceae bacterium
CTGGCGGCGTCTTCTTTCTCTTGTTTCGTTCTCTTTCTTCCACGGGGAAGAAAGAGAATGAAAAACGACAGGAGTTCTGCGGGGAATCACCCCGCGTGATTTTCTTATAAAAAGTGGTGAAAAAACGTAAAAACGTTTTTTCACAGCCTCTCCCTTGACGACCGGAAAGAGAACGTGTATAGTAAAAGCACCGGACAAGAAATGAAAAGTAGGGCAGAAAGGAACGATACGGGATAAGGTAGAGAAAAGCACATGCAAGAAGAAATGACGACAAAAGAAATAGCGATTTACGGCAACGACGACAGAGGCCGCCTTTGCAAAGCAGCGATTTGCAAATGGGACCCCGACGGACAGGAACATTATTTGGAAATGAAACAAGGACATCGATACATCAAGACGCCCTTATCCGTCATTCGAGACGCAGAAAAAGCATTGAAACAAACGATCAAGTAAGAAACGGTTACCGAGCGAGGACGCAGAGACGTACCCAAGGCCGGAGCCACGAGAAGAGAAATCTTCCGTGACTCCGGCTTTTTTGTTGCAAAACCGGAGATGAGAGGTGAGAGATGAGAGATGAGAGATGAGGGGCCATGCCGGATGCCTTCTTTGCTTTTGCGGCAGACGTAAAAAGTTAGCAGTTAGCAGTTAGCAGTTAGCAGTGCAGGTGTCGCCTTGTGCAAACGAACTGGAGCCTTAGGAATGCAGTGACGCGAGGCGACTGTGAGTGCCATGCAGAGCTCGGCGACGATTTTAAAAATGCGGCGGAGCCGCCACCTGAAACTGCTAACTGCTCACTGCTAACTACTCACTGTGGATAGCTATCTCGCGCCTGAGAGCCCAAAGCCGAGCGCCTCATATTTATTTTATTTATTATCACCTGTTTATTATTTGCCAAAGTGTACATCATGGCAGGAGACAGGTTCGCTTCGTTTTCCGAGAGAAAGCGAGCGGACCCTCCTTGCTTTCGTGTGCACTTTTTTGTTTCCGGAGGCGGGGAGACCTGCCGTGTGCTTTGGCCGAAAGGACAAAGACATGGAAACAAAAGAACAAAGAACCTACGAAATTCCGATGGAAATCACCGCCGAGACCGCTCGCGATTTCGGTATTTCCCAAAGCGAGCTTCGGCCGATACGGATCGGCGCGCGCCACACCCGCGGCCTCTTCGTCCCCGTCACCAAAGACGTCTACGACGCCTACATGCGGCCGCTTTGGCGCGAGACGAAACGTGAAGAACGCCACGAGGCTGCGTTTTCCCTGGATTTGGCGCGGGATGATTACGCGCTGGAGACGCCGGCGGATATCGATGTCGCAAGAGATGCGGAGACGGCCGAGCGGGCAGCGGCCGTGCAAAACGCATTGGGGGCGCTGCCTCCAAAGGATAGGGAAATCCTGTCCCTCTTTGCCGATGGATTCTCGATGGCCGAAATCGCCAAGAGCGTCGGCATGAGCGAGCGCGGCGCCCGCTATCGAAAAGAAGCGGCCCTTGCCGAGATGAGAAAGCGCCTGGCCGCCTATGGAGATGTTTAACTTTTGCATCTCATAGAGCCGCTGTCCGTGGACCGTGTGACCGTGGACCGTGCGTGAGTTGCTTGGGATTCATGCGATGTGACAGACGGTAAACGGTAAACGGACTACGGAAAACGGACTGCCGTGACGCACGGTAAACGGTAATCGATTTTCTCGTCAGGCGCAAGATAGTTATCAGCTGTTAGTTGTTAGCTATTAGACGAAAGCGGTGTCGCCGCCGGCGACGATTTTAAAAACGTCGCGAAGCGACACCTGAACTGCTAACTGCTAACTACTAATTGCTAACTGTTAACTACTGACTTTGAATCACTGTCTTGCGCCTGACGCAAAAAAATTTCAAATTTCTTTTCCGAAATCGAAACGAAATGTCCGATGTTAGGTGTAAGGGGCCAATACCCCGGAAAGGAGGTGAAAAGAATGAGCAAGAAACTCCAGATGACCTTTACGGCACAAGACGAAAAGACCTCGAGCCTTTCCCTGCCGTATCCGGTCGAAGACCTCAAGCTGGCGGCCGTCAAGACGGCGGCGTCGGACATCATGCCCGTCCTCGTCAGCGCCAATGACAGCCCGATCGCAAGTTTCAAGGAAGCGAAATACATCGAAACCATTGAGACCCCGATCACGGACTGACCCGGAAACATGTGTGAAAGAAACGAAAGGAGGTGAAAGACATGGCCACCAAAACGAAGACCGACGTAAAGCTCGTCATCGTCGTCACCAAAGACGAAGAGGGAAATACCGCCAATCTCAGCTTCAGCAAGATTGCCCTCGACGCCGGCGAGACGGAACTCCTCAATGCAGGCAAAGCCCTCGCGGGACTCCAGACCCGCGCCGCACAGGGCTACAAAGTGAATGAAGCCTACACCCTCGGGGAATAAGGAAACAAAAAAGGAAGCCTACGCATGGGCTTCCTTTTTTTGGTGCGCGGAGAAGAGATTGGCTTTTTCGTCACGCCCGAGATAGCCTGGAGCCCGGAGCCTGGAGCGCGTGCTCGGCTTTTGGCGGCAGACGCAAGATAGTTATTAGCTGTTAGTCGTTAGCTATTAGTTTTTTTGAGTCTCATGGAGGCAAAGACGTCAGACGTAAAAAGTTAGCAGCTAGTAGTTAGCAGTGAGCAGTGCAGGTGTCGCTACGCGACGATTTTAAAAAATGCGGCGGAGCCGCCACCTGAAACTGCTAACTGCTCACTGCTAACTACTCACTGTGGATAGCTATCTCGCGCCTGAGAGCCCAAAGCCGAGCGCCTCATATTTATTTTATTTATTATCACCTGTTTATTATTTGCCAAAGTGTACATCATGGCAGGAGACAGGTTCGCTTCGTTTTCCGAGAGAAAGCGAGCGGACCCTCCTTGCTTTCGTGTGCACTTTTTTGTTTCCGGAGGCGGGGAGACCTGCCGTGTGCTTTGGCCGAAAGGACAAAGACATGGAAACAAAAGAACAAAGAACCTACGAAATTCCGATGGAAATCACCGCCGAGACCGCTCGCGATTTCGGTATTTCCCAAAGCGAGCTTCGGCCGATACGGATCGGCGCGCGCCACACCCGCGGCCTCTTCGTCCCCGTCACCAAAGACGTCTACGACGCCTACATGCGGCCGCTTTGGCGCGAGACGAAACGTGAAGAACGCCACGAGGCTGCGTTTTCCCTGGATTTGGCGCGGGATGATTACGCGCTGGAGACGCCGGCGGATATCGATGTCGCAAGAGATGCGGAGACGGCCGAGCGGGCAGCGGCCGTGCAAAACGCATTGGGGGCGCTGCCTCCAAAGGATAGGGAAATCCTGTCCCTCTTTGCCGATGGATTCTCGATGGCCGAAATCGCCAAGAGCGTCGGCATGAGCGAGCGCGGCGCCCGCTATCGAAAAGAAGCGGCCCTTGCCGAGATGAGAAAGCGCCTGGCCGCCTATGGAGATGTTTAACTTTTGCATCTCATAGAGCCGCTGTCCGTGGACCGTGTGACCGTGGACCGTGCGTGAGTTGCTTGGGATTCATGCGATGTGACAGACGGTAAACGGTAAACGGACTACGGAAAACGGACTGCCGTGACGCACGGTAAACGGTAATCGATTTTCTCGTCAGGCGCAAGATAGTTATCAGCTGTTAGTTGTTAGCTATTAGACGAAAGCGGTGTCGCCGCCGGCGACGATTTTAAAAACGTCGCGAAGCGACACCTGAACTGCTAACTGCTAACTACTAATTGCTAACTGTTAACTACTGACTTTGAATCACTGTCTTGCGCCTGACGCAAAAAAATTTCAAATTTCTTTTCCGAAATCGAAACGAAATGTCCGATGTTAGGTGTAAGGGGCCAATACCCCGGAAAGGAGGTGAAAAGAATGAGCAAGAAACTCCAGATGACCTTTACGGCACAAGACGAAAAGACCTCGAGCCTTTCCCTGCCGTATCCGGTCGAAGACCTCAAGCTGGCGGCCGTCAAGACGGCGGCGTCGGACATCATGCCCGTCCTCGTCAGCGCCAATGACAGCCCGATCGCAAGTTTCAAGGAAGCGAAATACATCGAAACCATTGAGACCCCGATCACGGACTGACCCGGAAACATGTGTGAAAGAAACGAAAGGAGGTGAAAGACATGGCCACCAAAACGAAGACCGACGTAAAGCTCGTCATCGTCGTCACCAAAGACGAAGAGGGAAATACCGCCAATCTCAGCTTCAGCAAGATTGCCCTCGACGCCGGCGAGACGGAACTCCTCAATGCAGGCAAAGCCCTCGCGGGACTCCAGACCCGCGCCGCACAGGGCTACAAAGTGAATGAAGCCTACACCCTCGGGGAATAAGGAAACAAAAAAGGAAGCCTATGCATGGGCTTCCTTTTTTGGTGCGCGGAGAAGAGATTCGCTTTTTATGTCAGGTGCAAGACAGCCGGGAGCGGCGTGCTCGGCTTTGGTTCTCACGCGCAAGATAGTTGTTAGCTGTTAGTCGTTAGCTATTAGTTTTTTTGAGTCTCATAGAGATCGAGACGTCAGATGTAAAAAGTTAGCAGTTAGTAGTTAGCAGTGAGCAGTGCAGGTGGCGGCTTCGCGACGATTTTAAAAAATGCGGCGGAGCCGCTACCGATGAAACCCTCCTTTGGAGGAGGGTGGCGCGAAGCGCCGGGTGATGGGACGCGAATGCGAAGATTGTCGCGGAGCGACACCTGTAAATTTGCTAAAGGGCATTTGCAGTCAAGAATAGAGGTGTGCGCGATGCGCACATTTTTATATTGCGCCTTCGGCGTCCCATCATCCGACCCCTACGGGGCCACCTTCCTCCAATAAGGAAGGTTAAAGCGGAGCGCGCTTCGCGCGAATTTTTTATAAAATAAAATGCGGCGGAGCCGCTACCGATTTTCCTCAATTCTTTCTTGCGAAAGCTCTTTGCATAAACGCCGCAAAAGGAAAAAAAGGAAACAGCCATGCCCCTCAATTCTCAATTCTGCTCTTAGGATGGGACGCGAATGCGAAGATTGTCGCGAAGCGACACCTGTAAATTTGCTAAAGGACATTTGCAGTCAAGAATAGAGG
>CAVEYT010000100.1:5061-5509 GCA_963619995.1 Acutalibacteraceae bacterium
GTTTTTATGTTATAATAAAAGAAATGCATTTCAAAAGGAGGGGAAAACATGGCTTTTCGACATGGCGACGTGGATCCGGAATTGAAGGAAAACGCAAGATACCTTCGGACGCATATGACCGATGAAGAGAAAATGCTTTGGCATGGGTATTTGAAAAAATGTCCGTACACCTTCAATCGTCAATATGTTTTTGGCCGATATATTGTCGATTTTTATTGTGAAGAAAAGAAACTGGTCATCGAAATCGACGGCTCACAACATTACGAAGAAAAAGGACTTCGTGACGATGCCAAGAGGACGGCCTATCTGGAAACATTCGGCTGCCGCGTTATTCGTTTTTCCAATCGGGAAGTCAATCAAGAATTTGAAGGCGTGTGTACGCAGATTGAAAATGTGCTGAAAAGCATTCGGAGCTGAGGGAAATAGGTATCGCCTGCGGCGATGATTT
>CAVEYT010000101.1:0-5456 GCA_963619995.1 Acutalibacteraceae bacterium
GTTTTACGCAAAAAGCTCGTCCGGCAGGACTTTATTCTTCCCTTCCGCAATCGTAAAGACCGAGGCCAAGAGTTTCTTGGAATACGGATCTTTCGCTTCGCGGAGGTCGTGAATCGTTTCGACGACTTTACCGTGCTGCATGATGACGATGTTGTCGCAGAAACTGTTCGCTAGTGCCAGGTCGTGGCAGATGAAGAGATACGCCACCTGCGTTTCCTTTTGCAGACGCTCCAAGAGTTCCAGGATGGTTTTCTGGACGGAGACGTCGAGTGCCGAGGTCGCTTCGTCGCAGACGATGATTTCCGGCTTCAGTACCAGGGCGCGCGCGATGGCGATGCGCTGGCGCTGGCCGCCGGACATGTTGTTCGGATAGCGGTCGGAAAATTCTTCCGGCAGATCGACGAGGCGGAGCATTTCTTTCGCTTTCGCGTCCACGTCTTTTTTCGCGATGAGTCCGTAATTTTCGAGCGGTTCGCAGATGATTTCGCGGACGCGCTGTTTCGGATTGAAGGCGGTGGAGGGATCTTGGAAGACCATTTGAATGGATTTCCGGTGTTCGCGCAGCTCCGCGCCTTTGATGTCGGTGATGTCGTTTCCGTGGAAAATAATTTTCCCGCTTGTCATGCTATAGAGGCGCGTCAGCATTTTGGCGAGCGTCGATTTCCCGGAGCCGGATTCGCCGACGATGCCGAGCGTTTCCCCTTTATGAAGGGAAATATTCACTTGATCGGCGGCGGTGAGCTGTTTCCCGTCTCCCAAATCGAAGACTTTGCAAATGTCCTCCATGCGCAGGATTTCTTCGCCGTAGGGTCTCATGCGCTGACACCTCCCATCTCCGGAACGGCCGAAAGGAGCATTTTCGTGTACTCTTCTTTCGGATGATAGATGACGTCTTCTGTCTTTCCGTACTCGACGACGCGGCCGTGCTTCATGACCATGACGTAGTCGGCCATGTAGCAGGCGACGCCCATATTGTGCGTGACGATGATGATGGCCGTATTCATCTTGTCGCGGACATTCATCATTTCCTTGACGACAATCGCCTGGTTCGTCACATCGAGGGCGGACGTCGGCTCATCGGCCAGAAGCAGGCGCGGCTTCATCGCCATGGCCATCGCGATGCCGACGCGTTGGCGCATCCCGCCGGAGAGCTCGTAGGGATAGCATTCCAGAATGTGCTCGGGATTGGGGAGGCGCACCATTTCAATCATGGAAATCATGAGGTCGTGCGCTTCTTTTTCGTCCTTGATGCCGTGGACGGCGAGATATTCGCGAAATTCCGTGCCAATGGTCCGGATGGGATTCATCATGGCGCCGCTGTCCTGGAAAATCATGGAAACGGCCGTCCCGCAGAGCTCTTTGTGCTTTTCGGGCGATTGTTTCTGCGTGTCCTCGCCTTCAAAGATGACCTGCCCTTCCGCGATATGCCCGCCGCCGGGCAATACGTGCTGAATCGCACGAATGACAGTGGTTTTCCCTGAGCCTGATTCTCCTACGATGGCCAAGATTTCGCCCCGGTCCAGATTGAATGTGACGCCCCGTACGATGGGCTCCCGGTCGCCGTAAGCAATTCCCAGGTCTTTGACTTCCAGCAGCATGCCTTTCTCCTTAGCAAATAAGAAACGGGAAACGGGCGGACCACCCCGCGCCGTCTCCGTTTCTTCCCATTTCTTTCAAAAGCCGGATTATTTCGCCGGGCTGATTTCTTTCGTGATCCAATAGTAGTCGCAAGGCTTGATATTCGCATTCTTGACGGACTTATTGGAAATCATATTCGTCTGCGGATAGCCGAAGACGATGGTCGCGGCGTCGTCCTGAATGATCTTTTCCATCTTGATGATGATTTCTCTTCTCTTCGCCGGATCGAATTCGGACGCGAGCTGATCGGAGAGCGCGTCATATTCCGCATTGGAGTAGCCGGAGCCGTTCTGCGGGTTCGAGCCGTCGATATTCGTCTTCCAATACATATTGATGAAGACTTCCGGATCGCCGGCCTGTTCGGCGAGGACGTTGGAAATCAAGAGATCGTAGTCGCCGCTCGTGCCGATGCCGTCGAGAACGTTGTAGTCGACGTTCTTCAGATTGACTTTGATGCCGACTTTCTTCGCGTCGGACTGGGTCGCTTCGGCGAAGAGCGGGAGTTCCGCACGGCCGGAGTAGAAAATGAAATCAAGCTCGAGATTCTTGCCGTCTTTATCGACGTAGCCGTCGCCATTCGTATCTTTCCAGCCGGCTTCCGCCAAAAGTTTCTTCGCATTTTCCACATTCGTCTTATCCGGATAGGACGCATTGAGTTCGTCGAAGCCGTAGTCGACGGACGGCGGAAGCAGCGGGCCGCCCGGGGTGAAGGTGTCTTTCAGGAGCACCTTGCAGTAGGTGTCGCGATCGAGGGACTGGAGGAGGGCCTGACGGACTCTCTTGTCGGCCATCGGTTTGCCTTCTTTGACGGAAATGCGAGCGAGGACGTCGCGAATGGAGGAAATCGCCGAGGTGGTGAATTTCGAGGTGTCGGAGAAGAGCTGCATATCGCCGGACGCGATATTGACCGCGACGTCGATTTCGCCTTTCTGCAGCGCCATCGCACGGGTATTCGGATCGTCAATGGTATTGACGATGGTGTGCTTAAAGGGAACGGTATCATAGTAGTACGGATTGGCATCGAGCTCGGTCTTTGCTTTGGAGAAGGACTTGACCATGTACGGGCCGGTGCAGACGGGGCCTTGCTTTGCGAAGTCCACTTTGCCGTCCGATTCGGTATCGACGATGATGAAGAGCGGATCGCCGAGCATGCCCGGAAGGGTCGCGACCGGTTTCGTCGTGTAAATGGTGACATTCTGGCCGTCCGCCACGATGTGATCGAGTTCAAACATCGCTTTGGCGCGCGGCGCTTTCGCGAAGGTACGCTCGATGGATTTCTTGACGGCTTCGCCCGTGACGGGGGTGCCGTTGGAGAATTTAATATCGCGAATCTTGAAGGTCCAGGACATCTTGTCGTCGGCGACTTTCCAGCTTTCGGCAATCCACGGTTCCGCATTCATTTTATCGTCAAAATGCACCAAGCATTCGCCGATGCCGTAGCGCATGACCTGCCAGCCGAAATAGTTATCGGTCGGTTCCAGGCTGTCGGCAAAATTCGTGACGCCGACGACGAGGGTTTCTTTCGGGCCCTGCTGCGCCGTGTTTCCGGAATCTCCGCAGCCCGCCAGGCCAAATCCCATGAGAGCGGCAGCCGCCATGATGGCACAAGTCTTGTAAATCGGTTTCATTGGATACGCTTCCTTTCGTAAATAGAAGAAGAAATAGAGGAAATATACCGGCGGCCTCCATCGTCGCCGTAAATCTTTCCGCGGTTTCCTTAGCCCTCGTTTCTGGGATCGAGGACATCGCGGAGAGAATCACCCCACAAATTGAAGACCACGACGGTCAAGAAAATCGCAAGCCCCGGGAAGAACATGAGCCACGGCGCCGTCTGCAGCTGCTGGCGCCCTTCGTTCAGCATGAGGCCCCATTCCGGTGCCGGCGGCTGGCTGCCGAATCCCAAGAAGGACAGACCGGCGAGCTCCATCATCATGGCGCCGACGTCCGCTGCGGCCGTGATGACCATCAGCGGCAAAATATTCGGCAAAATGTGCGTCCACAGGATATGCAGCGGCGACCCGCCGGAGACGACGGCCGCATCGACAAATTCTCTTCTTTTAATCTTCAAAACCATCGAGCGCGACAGACGCGCGTATTTCGTCCACGTCACAGCCGTCAAAGCGATCATGGCGTTGACGAGGGAGCCGCCCAAAATCCCGGCAATCGCAATCGCCAAGATGACGCCCGGGAAGGAAATCATCATATCGGCGATACGCATGATGACCGTATCCACCAAGCCTCCGAAGTAACCGGAGAGGACGCCCATCATCGTGCCGATAATGAAAATGCAGCACACGAGCGCAATGACGGATGTCAGCGAGTAGCTGGCGCCGTAGAGAATGCGAGAGAGCACATCGCGCCCCAATTTATCCGTGCCGAAAAGATGCGCGGCCGACGGCCCCTGGTTCGCATCCTTCATGACCGCCGCCAGCGGATCATAGGGCGAGATGACCGGCGCCAAGACCGTGATGGCCAAGAGCAACAAGACCAGAATCGACGTGAAACGGAACGCTTTGTTTTCCTTGAACCCTTTGATGACACTTTCCATCAGGCATGGCCTCCCTTCCGCAGTCTCGGATCCAGACGCTGATAGGAAAGATCCACGACCAAATTTATCACCATATACATGAGCGCGATCCAGAGGACAATCGCCTGCACGGTCTGGAAATCGCGGTAGGTAATCGCCTGGACGACCATGTAGCCGAGCCCCGGCCAAGAAAAGACAATCTCGACGACCGCCGCGCCGCCCAGAAGCGAGCCGAGCGCGAGGCCGAAAAGCGTCACGAGCGGAAGGAGCGCATTGGGAAGGACTTCGCGCCAAAGGATATGACTCTCGGACAGTCCGCGAGCGCGCGCCCCCATGACATAATCTTGATGCAATTCTTCCAGCACCGTCGCACGCACCTGGCGCGTATACTTCGACGCCATGACAATCCCCAGCGTGCACATCGGCAGGATCAAGTTTTCAAAAGTCACCGAACCGCCGACGATGGGAAAGAGCGAAAGTTTCAAAGCGAAAATCCAGAGAAGCATGAGGCCCATCCAGAAATTCGGCACGGAAACGCCCGCAAACGTAAAGCCGCGAACCAGATAGTCAAACCAAGTGTTCTGCTTGACGGCCGTATAAATGCCGAGCGGAATGGAAAAGACCAGCATGAAGACCGAGGACGCCAGCGCCAAGATGACGGATGCCGGAAGCGCTTCCATGACCGCCTCGATGACCGGTTTCTTCATCATGAACGAAAATCCGAAATTCCCCTGCAGCACGCGTCCGAGCCAATCCAGATATTGCAACAGGAACGGCTTGTCCAAGCCCAACTCGTGACGAAGGGCGTCAATTTCGATCTGACTGACGACGATATCTTCGTTCCCCGCAATCATCTGCCGGACCGGATCCCCGGGAGCCAGCATAATCAGACAGAATGTAATGAAGCTGATGCCGATCAGGACGAGAACCATCTCCCCCAAGCGCATTCCCAGCTGCTTCACCGACAAGCTCAACACCTCCCAAAACAAATACACAATCAGACAGTTTCCGCAAAAAGCAAGCAAGCAAAGGAAACGTCCCGAAAAAACGCTTCCGATTCACGGGCGGAAACAGGCTCCGGGCGCTTTTCCGTCTGCTTGCAATTGCGATTCGTTATCATGATATCAAATGCATTACCAAAAATCAAGACTAAAATTAAAAAATTCTTTTCTCAAAATTTGTGCGGTGTGAAAATGTTTTATTTTTATTATATACATTCTTTCGCCCAAATTTTCCCGGCTCTCATCCGAAAAACAAAAATTTTTTCTCCTCAAAAACCTTTTTCTCTCCG
>CAVEYT010000102.1:0-5428 GCA_963619995.1 Acutalibacteraceae bacterium
GGGGCGTTTCCTTTATCGATTGTAGCGATTGAGTTCCACGGGGGCATTGGCCGGGCGGATGGAGACGTCGCCTGCCAGGACGCGTTTCACTTCTTCTCCCGTGTCGACCAGAAGGCAGCCGTCTTGGTCGATGCCGACGGCTTTTCCTTGGAAACTGTCGTCATTGAAAATGACCTTGACGTCTTGACCAATCGTGACGGAGAGATTTTCCCAATCTCTCAGGACGGCCGAGAAGCCTTCTTTTTCCGCCAATTTGTATTCCTGCTCGAGCTCGTAGAGCACGGCGGCCAAAATCGTTTTTCTGGAAAATTTCACGCCCTCGATTTCGTAGGACGTCGCTTTGTCGCGGAAAACTTCCGGAAATTCTTCCGCTTTGAGGCCCGTATTGATGCCGACGCCCATGACGATGTAATCGATTTTTTCCATGGACGCGGACATTTCCGTCAGGATGCCGACGAGTTTTTTGCCGTGCACCAAAATGTCATTCGGCCATTTGATCCCGCAATCGGGAAGGCCGGTGTGACGGATGGCGCGGCAGACGCCGACCGCTGCCAGGAGCGTGAATTTCGCGGCTTCCATCGGCGGGCAGGTCGGGCGCAAAATGAGGCTGAAATAAATTCCTTTGCCGAAGGGCGATTCGAATCTCCGCGTGAGGCGGCCTTTCCCGCCGGTCTGCTCTTCCGCGAGGACGACGGTCCCTTCCGGCGCGCCTTCTCTCGCAATGCGCTTCGCTTCTTCGTTCGTGGAAATGGTCTTTTCGAAATAGCGGATATGCCGGCCGAATTCTTCCGTGTGCAAAACGGGCTCCACCTCGAGCGGCGTCAACAAATCCGGTGCATACAGCAGGCGATACCCTTTCTTCGTGACGGATTCAAATCGATAGCCGCGCTCTTTCAAGACTTTGATGTGTTTCCAAATGGCCGTGCGGGACACTTTCAAATCTTGGGAAATTTTTTCTCCGGACACAAATTCTCCGTTCGCTTTGCGGAAATATTCCAAAATTTCGCTTCTCATGGCCGCCTCCCGTTCTTTACAATCCCTTCAGTCCCCAATCGGATGATACGTTAACCTCATTATAACGACCTAAGCGCCCCACGTCAATTTTTTGCCCCAATTTCCATTCTCCGTTATCAGCTGTCCATTGTCCGTTATCCGTTTACCGTCCGTCACATAGAATTGAAAGCTTGAAAAGGCTTGATGTTTGTGATTCTATCCTCTTTCGTCCTTTCCCATTCTGGGCCTTGGGTGGACAGCTTAAAAAGGCTTGATGTTTCTGCCGCTTACCATTTCGGCCTTTCTCATGTTTGGCTTTGGGAGGATGGCTTGAAGATGCTTGATATTTAGCACAACTATGCTTTTTGAACTTTTAAAACAACGGCAAAATATCGAATGTGAGCCAAGCCCTTTCAAGCCTTCTCAAGCCTTCTCAAGCCTTCCCAATCCCTTTACGGTCACACGGAAAGCGCCAAAAGCTGTATGTGTCATTCTGACGTCTGATGTCTGACCGTCTGACGTCTCAATCTCCATGAGCCACCAAAAACTAACAGCTAATAGCTAATAGCTAATAACTATCTCGCGCCTGCCACAAAAAGAAAAGAAGCGCAAAGTGCGCCCCTCATCTCTCATCTCTTTCGGCAGAAATCTTTTCGGCACAAATGCCGCGAAAGCCGAAAAGATACAAAGCTGCGCCCCTCATCTCTCTTCTATAAATTCCTTCATCGCCAAAAGCGCCCGCGCCGCCAGTTTCTCGTTTTTCTCTTTTTTCGGGACGCGATTCGCAAGCGGCGGGATGAGGCCGAAATTCACATTCATCGGCTGAAAGTTTTTTCCTTCGTATCTAGAAATATACTGCGTGAGCGCGCCGAGCGCCGTGACGGGCGGAAACGGTGTCGGCTCTTCGCCTCGCGCGCGCTTGGCCGCCGCATACGCCGCCGCGATTCCGGACGCCGCCGATTCCACATAGCCTTCGACGCCCGTCATTTGCCCGGCGAAAAATAATCCTTTTCTCGTCCGCATTTCCATCGTCGGCTCCAAAAGGCGCGGCGAATCGATGTACGTATTGCGATGCATGACGCCGTAGCGGACAAATTCCGCTTTCGCCAGCCCCGGAATCATCCCGAAGACGCGACGCTGCTCGCCCCATTTGAGATGCGTCTGGAAACCGACGAGATTGTAGAGCGTCCCGTCCGCATTGTCCTGCCGAAGCTGCACGACGGCGTAAGGATCCTCGCCCGTCCGCGGATCGGGGAGCCCCACCGGTTTCAGCGGGCCGAAGCGCATCGTGTCCTCCCCGCGCCTCGCCATGACCTCAATCGGCATGCACGCCTCAAAAACTTTTTTATCCTCAAAGCCGTGAACTTCAGCCGCCTCCGCTTCGGCGAGCGCTTTTTGAAACGCTTTGTACTCCGCCTCGTTCATCGGACAATTCAAATACGCGGCCTCGCCCTTTCCGTAGCGCGACGCGCGATAAATCACATCCATATCCAGCGATTCCGCCGTCACAATCGGCGCGGCGGCGTCGTAAAAATGCAAGCCTTCCCCGCCGCAAAGTCTCTCGATGTCAGCGGCCAGCGCCCCGTCCGTCAAAGGCCCCGTCGCGACAATCACGATTCCCTCTTTCGGGATTTCCTCGATGCGCGCCGTCCGGACACAGATATTCGGATGCGAGGAAACGGCTTCCGTCACGGCTTTCGCGTATCCCATGCGATCCACAGCCAAAGCGCCGCCCGCCGGGACGCTGTGGCGGTCGGCCTCGCGCATGATGAGCGAGCCCAGCATCCGCATTTCCTCTTTCAAAAGCCCGACGGCATTCGTCAGCGCCGCCGCGCGCAGTGAATTGCTGCAGACGAGCTCGGCAAAATACGCCGTCTTGTGCGCGGGCGTCGTCTCCGTCGGCCGCATTTCAAAAAGCCGCACGGGAAATCCCATCTCTGCCAGCTGCCACGCGGCCTCACTCCCCGCCAGCCCCGCTCCGATGACTGTGATTGTTTCCATCGATACCATCGTTTCCTTTATTTCTTCTTCTCATCGTCCGTCTTTTTGGACGCGCGACGCTTCGGCGCATTTTCGCATTCCGGATTCGAGCAAAAGCGCGTCTCCTTGCCGGCCTTCGACGTCCGTTTCAGCATCATGGCGCCGCAAATCGGGCATTTCTCATTCGTCGGCTCGTCCCAGAGCGCCGTCTTGCAATTCGGATACTCGCTGCAGCCGAAGAAAACGCGCCCCCGCTTCGAATGCCGCTCCAAGAACGTCCCCTTGTGGCAGACCGGGCAGAGCACCCCGGTATCGCGGGCGATCGTCTGGCTCCTTTTGCAATTGCGGCAATAGAGATAGCGGCCGTAGGGGCCTCTCCGGATTTCCATCAGCTTCCCGCAGACGGGGCACGGCATCTCGGACATCTCTTGCTCGCCGGCAATCGGTTTCGTATTGCTGCAAGTCGGATAATTCGGGCAGGCCAAAAATTTCCCGTACTTGCTCAACTTCACGACCATGTGCGCGCCGCATTTTTCGCAAATGACATCGGAAACTTCGACATTTTCCTTCTTTTCTTTGGAGGCCGCTTTGTCGGCGGCGACCAATTCATCGGAAAATTCGCCGTAAAATTCCTTCATGACGTCCACATAGGTATCTTTGCCTTCTTCGATCTTATCCAGCTTCGTTTCCATGTCCGCCGTGAAACCGACGTCGACGATATTTTCAAAATGTTTCTTCAAAAGTTCGGACACTCTCACGCCCGTCTCGGTCGGGACGAATTGTTTCCCCTCTTTCGTGACGTAGCGACGCGTCTGAATCGTTTCCAAAATCGGCGCATACGTGGACGGGCGGCCGATGCCTTTTTCTTCGAGCGCCTTGATGAGCGACGCTTCCGTGTAGCGCGGCGGCGGCGCGGTGAAATGCTGCTCCGGCATGACTTTCAAATTCCGGACGACATCGCCTTTTGCCAATTTAGGCAGGATATTCACATTTTCTCTGTCCTTCGCCCGCTCTTTCGCCGTCTTCAAAATCGTGAACCCGTCGAACAGCACCCGCGTGCCGCTGGCGCGAAGCGTGTAATCGCCGCATTGCAAGACGGCCGTCGTATTCTCCGTGGATTCCGGCGCCATCTGGCTTGCCAGGAAACGGTTCCAAATGAGCGTGTACAGGCGCAGCAAATCACGGCTGAGCCATTTTTCCAGCGTGTGCGGATCGAAACGCAAATCCGTGGGGCGAATGGCTTCGTGCGCGTCCTGCGCATCCTTGGCCGCCGCGTAGACATTCGGTTTCTCCGGCAAATAGTCTTCCCCGTATTTCTCGGCGATGTACGGCCGCACCTGCTTGATCATTTCATCGGAAATGCGCGTGGAATCGGTACGCATATACGTGATGAGCCCGACATGGCCGAATTCGCCCAGCTCCACTCCTTCATAGAGCTGCTGCGCGAGCGCCATCGTCCGTTTCGAGGCGAACGACAATTTATTGACGGCATCCTGCTGCATGGTCGACGTCGTATACGGCGGCTTGGCGCGCCGCGATTTCTTTTGCTTCGTCACCGACGTCACCGTCGCCGTCTTGCCGTCGAGCCCCTTTTCCGCCGCCTTGGCGTCCGTTTCATTTCCGATCTTCGCCTCGGCGCCCGCAATTTGAGACAGCCGCGCCTTGAAAGGTGTCTTACGGTCTCCCTCGTACATCGCGTCCACCGTCCAATATTCCTCCGGCGTAAACGCTTCGATTTCCTTCTCGCGGTCGCAAATGAGCCGCACGACGACGGACTGCACGCGTCCCGCCGAAAGCCCGCGATACACGAATTTCCAAAGCCAGGGCGACAATTTGTAACCCACGAGACGATCCAAGACGCGCCGCGCCTGCTGAGCGTCCGCTTTGTTTTCGTCAATCGGCACCGGATGCTTCACCGCTTCCAAAATCGCCGGTTTCGTGATTTCATGAAACGCGATCCGCACATTGTCCTTCGGATTCACGTCGAGCAGCTGGGACAAATGCCAAGAAATCGCTTCCCCTTCGCGGTCGGGGTCCGTTGCCAGGAGCACGCGGCTCGCGCGATTCGCTTCTTTTTGCAATTCCTCGATGATTTTCTCGCGTCCGAACGCCGGGACATAATTCGGCGTAAATTGACGATTCACCTCGACACCGAGCGTCCGCTGCGGCAAATCCCGCACATGCCCCATCGAAGCGCGCACTTCATAATCCGCACCCAAAATCTTCTGAATCGTCTTCGCCTTCGCGGGAGACTCGACGACGACAAGACATTTCCCCGCCGGATCCCCCTTCCTCTTAAAAGACATCTTCGAAGAATTCGCTTTCGTCCCCACCCGTTTCCGGTCGGCAATCTCAATCGTTCTTTTAATCGACAATTTCCATTCCTCATTTCGTCTGAAATCAAAGAGCCGCGCTCTCAAATTTATTTTTACATAATATAGAAACGATACAACAT
>CAVEYT010000103.1:0-5323 GCA_963619995.1 Acutalibacteraceae bacterium
CCTTTCTTTCCCGGGAAAGAAAGGAAATGAAGAACGACAGGAGTTCTGCGGGGAATCTCCCCGCGTGATTTATCACAAATAACGCCGCGCAGCACCATGCGAACAAAAAAACAGGTGTCGCTCCGCGACAATTTTCGCATTCGCGTCCCATCACCCGCCCCTTTGGGGCACCCTCCTCCAATAAGGAGGGCTTGCGCGGAAGCACCCCGCGTGATTCAAAAATAAAAAAAGGAGTCGTGAACCATGATTCACGACTCCTTTTTATTTTACTTGACCGGCTGCGACGCAGCCGCCTTCTCCCCGATCCATGTCAGCGCTTCGCCCAGAATGTAGAGCGAGCCGCAGACCAGGACGATGTCGTCCGGGCCGGCTTCCGCCACCGCATCTTCGAGGGCGGCGGCGACACCGGTTTCCTCTTTCTTTTCGCACGTGAATTTTTCCGCGAGCTCCGCGACCGTGCGCGTCCGTGCGACCGGCGCTTCCGTCACGAAGACTTTGTCCTGTTTCCGCACCAAGAGCTCGATGACCGTGTCCGTGTCCTTATCGGCGAGCGACGTGAAGACGATGAGGCGGCGCTTGTCGGGATACGTTTCCTCGAGCGCTTCTTTCAGGGCTTCCGCGCCCGCCGGGTTGTGCGCGCCGTCCAGGACGACCGTCTTCCCGTCCACTTGGTACCTATCGAAACGCCCCTGCCAACGCGCCCGCGCCAGCCCTTCGCGCACATCGTTTTCATTGATGCGCTCGTCTCCGCGCATGATGACCGTCAGCGCCATCAGGGCGCACGCCGCGTTCACCGCCTGGTGCGCGCCGACGAACGGCACGAAAAGGAGCGCTTTCTCGATTTCCTTCGGCATATCCTTGCGCTTCACGCACACGACCTGCCCGGTCTCCGCGCGGCTGCGGCTGTCAATCTCAAAATCGCGCCCGTAGAAATACAGTTTCGATTTCTTCGCGTGCGCTTCCTTTTTCACCGTCTTGAGCGGCACATGCTGCGCGGCCGTCACGACCGGCACGCCCTCTTTGATGATGCCGGCCTTTTGCTTGGCAATCTTTTCCATCGTGTCGCCCAGATACGCTTCGTGATCCATCGCGACATTCGTAATGACGGAAACGACGGGCGTGATCACATTCGTCGAGTCCAAGAGTCCGCCCATGCCGACCTCGATCACGGCGTAATCGACGGCCCGCTCTTTGAAATACCAAAACGCCATCGCCGTCAGCACTTCAAAGGCCGTCGGCGGCTCGCAGCCGTCCGCGATACATTTCTCGGCGGCTTCTCGGACGACGGACGCGGCGCGCGCAAAATCTTCCTCGGAAATATCCCGCCCGGAGGCGTGTATCCGCTCCGTGTACGACAAAAGATGCGGCGAAATGAAACGCCCGACCCGAAGCGACGCATTCTCCAGGACGCTCGTCACCATCGCGACGACGCTCCCCTTCCCGTTCGTCCCCGTCACGTGCACCGTCCGGTACCCCGTCTCCGGATGCCCGAGCGCGGCGAGCAGCGCCTCGATCCGAGAAAGCCCCGGCCGAATGCCGAAGGATGTCAGACTTTCGATATAAGAAACCGATTCTTGGTAGTTCATGGATGTCCTTTCTTAAAAGCAGAATTGAGAATTGAGGGGCATGGCTGTTTCCCCCTTTGCTTTTGCGGCGTTTGAGATTCTTGATTTTGCAAGAAAGAATTGAGGGATAAGAACAGATTTGAGAATTGAGGGGCGTGGCTATTTCCTTTCCCGCTTTTGCGGCGTTTGAGGTTTTTGCTTTTGTAAAAAAGAATTGAGGGATAAAAGCAGAATTGAGAATTGAGGAGCGTGGCTATTTTCTTTCCCGCTTTTGCGGCGTTTGAGGTTTTTGCTTTTGTAAAAAAGAATTGAGGAAGCGGTGCGCTTCGCGCAATTTATTTATAAAAATCGTCGCGAAGCGACACCTGCGCTCAATTCTCAATTCTCAATTCTCAATTCTTTCTTGCAAAAATTTATCTTGCGCCTGCCGACCATAGCCGAGCGCATCCCCCGGCCCGGCCGCCTCTCACAGCTTCGCCAAAAATTCCAGCCGCTCTTTGAGCGCTCCCACTTTTTCCTCGTACTCCGCCAGTTTCGCTTTTTCCTTTTCCACGACCGCTGCCGGGGCTTTGGCCAGGAAACCTTCGTTTTGGAGTTTTCCTTTGATCTTTTGGATTTCCTTTTCCAGACCGGCGCGGTCCTTTTCGATGCGCGCGCGTTCTTTTTCCGCGTCGATGAGACCGGCGAGCTCGAGGTACACCTCCATGCCCGTCACGACCGTCGCGAGCGCGTTTTCGTGCTTCGCCGCGTCTTTCGGGAGGAGTTTCAGCGTCTCTGCGTGCGCCAGTTTCTCGAAATACGCCCGGTGCGCGTCGATCGCCTCCGCCAAATCGGCGCGGTCCGTCGCGATTTCCACCGTGCAGGCCACATTCGGCGCCACGTGCGCTTCCGCCCGCATATTGCGGATGGCTTTGATGGCCTCCATCAGGCACTCCATGCATTCCTTTTCTTTCGGGAAACGCAGCGTCTCGTCCGGCGTCGGCCACTTCGCGCGGGCCAAAATCTCGCCCTCGTGCGGCAAATGCTGCCAGATGTGCTCCGTCACGAAAGGCATGAAGGGGTGCAAGAGCGCCAGCATCCGTGTCAGCACGTAGATGAGCACATACTGCGTGACGCGCCGGTCGTCATTGTGCTCGCCGTAGAGCCGCGCCTTCGCCGTCTCGATGTACCAATCGCAGAAACTGTTCCACGCAAATTCATAAATGGCGTCCGCCGCCTCACCCAGCTCAAATTTATCCAGATTCTGAGAAACATACGTCTCCGTCTCGAAAAGTTTCTCCAAAATCCAGCGATCCGCCAGCGTGTATTGCTCCTTTTGCGGCACGAAATGTTCATCGAAATCATCCAGATTCATGATCGTGAATTTCGCCGCATTCCAGATTTTATTCGCAAAATTCCGGTTTCCTTCCACGCGTTCGTAGTAGAAACGCATGTCGTTCCCCGGCGTATTGCCCGTGACCAGCGTGAAACGGAGCGCATCGGCGCCGTAATCGCGGATGACGTCCAAAGGATCGATACCGTTTCCGAGCGACTTCGACATTTTCCGCCCCTGGCTGTCGCGGACGAGCCCATGGATGAAGACCGTGCGGAACGGCACCTCGTGCATGAATTCCATCGCGGTGAACATCATGCGCGCGACCCAGAAGAAAATGATGTCGTAGCCCGTCACGAGGACGCTCGTCGGGTACCATTTCTTCAAAAGATCCGTCTCTTCCGGCCAGCCCATCGTGGAAAACGGCCACAGCGCGGACGAAAACCACGTGTCGAGTACGTCGGGATCCTGATGAATGTGCGCGCTGCCGCATTTCGGGCACGTGGAAATATCCGTGCGCGACGCCGTCACTTCACCGCAATCGTCGCAGTACCACACCGGAATCCGATGCCCCCACCACAGCTGGCGGGAAATGCACCAATCGTGAATATTTTCCAGCCACTGAATGTACGTATGCGAGAAACGCTCCGGCACGAACTTCGTTTCCCCTTCGCGCACCGCCTCCATCGCGGGCCCGGCGAGCGGCTGCATTTTCACGAACCATTGCTTCGTCGTCATCGGCTCCACCGTCGTGTGGCAACGCGAGCAATGGCCGACGGCGTGATTCGTTTCCTCGACCTTCACCAAGAGCCCCGCCGCCTCGAAATCGGAAACGATGGCTTTGCGCGCCTCTTCGCGGCTCATGCCTTCGTACTTGCCGGCTTTTTCATTCAAAGTGCCGTCTTCCGTGAAGACCAAAATCGTCGGCAGATTGTGACGCTCGCCGACCAAGAAATCGTTCGGATCGTGCGCCGGTGTGATTTTCACGCACCCCGTCCCGTAGGCCGGATCGACGTAATCATCCGCCACGACCGGGATTTCCCGATCCATCATCGGCAGCATCAACTTTTTGCCGATCAAGTGCTTGTAGCGCTCGTCCTCCGGATTCACCGCGACCGCCGTATCGCCCGGAATCGTCTCCGGCCGCGTCGTCGCGATCTCCACAAAGCCGTCCTCGCCGACGATCGGATAGCGGAAATACCACAAATGCCCCGTCTCATCCTCGTGCTCGACTTCGATATCCGACAGCGCCGTCCGGCAACGCGGGCACCAATTTGTGATACGGTTTCCTTGATAAATCAGACCTTTTTCGTAGAGCGCGCAGAAAACTTCCCGCACCGCGCGCGCGCAAATGTCGTCCATCGTAAAGCGTTCGCGCGTCCAATCGCAGGACGAGCCGAGCTTACGGATTTGTTTCCCTATCGTATTGCCGTATTTTTCCTTCCACGCCCAGACGCGCTCCAAAAATTTCTCGCGGCCGAGATCATATTTATTGAGCCCTTCCTCGGCGATCTGCTTCTCCACCTTCACCTGCGTGGCGATCCCGGCGTGGTCCTTTCCCGGCAGCCAGAGCACATTGTAGCCCTGCATCCGTTTGTAACGCACCAAGATATCCTGCAGCGTCCCGTCGAGCGCGTGCCCCATGTGCAGCTGCCCCGTGACATTCGGCGGCGGCAGCACGATGGAAAATCCTTCCGCGCCCTCCTTCGGCTCATCGTGAAAGACCCCGTGCGTTTCCCAAAAATCGTACCACTTTTCCTCGATTTCCGAAGGATCGTACGTCCCCAAATTTTCATACTCCGCCATCGTCATCACTCCTCATCGCAATAAAAATTTTACAGGAAACAAAATTTCCGTAAGAAACAAAAAAAGTGCCCTCGTCCCTTAGGACGAAAGAGCACTTCCGCGGTACCACCTAACTAGCCGAAACGGCCTCTCATCTGCCCCTATCGCCTGCCTGCGTGCCGCCCTCGCGACAAAGCTCAGGGGTGACCCCCTCCGCCGCCCCGCGCGCTCCCACCGACCGCACGCTCTCTGAAGAGGCAAACCGAGTTTCTTCCCGTCTACGCTACATATATGCGTATGATACCAGGAAACGGGGGAAAATGCAAGGGAAATCGGGAAGAAAGAGGTGCTCGGCTTTTCTTCTCAGGCGCGAGATAGTTGTTAGCTTTTAGCTGTTAGTTATTAGTTTTTTTTGTGTCTCATAGAGATTAAGACGTCAGACATCAGACGCTTGCTCGGCTTTTTGCCTCATCTCGTTGCTGTCCGTCGTCCGTGTGACCGTGAACCGTGCGTGAGAACCTACGGAAGTCGTCGGATGTGAGAAACGGTAAACGGTAAACGGACGACGGGCAGCAGCTCTATGCGTCACAAAACCCCAAACAGCGCCACAAAAAAAAGAGTCACCCACAAAGAGTGACTCCTTTTTATTTCACACAAACCG
>CAVEYT010000104.1:0-5298 GCA_963619995.1 Acutalibacteraceae bacterium
CCGCCGGGAAGTCGATGCGATTGTGTTGACGACGGCGACCTGGCGCTACTTGCGCTCTTTGCATAAAAGCCGATTAAAAAATAGTCCGGTTCCGGTCATTTTTATTTTTCTTGGCGTCAATCCCAAGGAGAAGCCGCGCTTTTTGCGAGAAGCGAAGAAATGCCGGGATTACCCAAATATCAAATTGAAAGTGACGACGCTTCGGGATGATTTTCAAAATGACGACGTCCCGCATTTGTCTCTCATCAAGCCGCCTGTTTTATTGCCGGACGGGATGGAGACGCCGTCTTTGCCGACATACAGAGAGCCGATTCGGATTGGTTTCTTCGGGCATTATCGCAAGGGAGAAAAAGATATCGACGGCATCATCCGCTCTTTTTTGCAGTGTCCGGCAGCGGAGAAAGCGGAGCTCGTCGTGCAAGCCGCGCCGACGACGGAAGAGGATGCGGCGGACATGGCGCGCATCGTCCGGAAATACGAAAGCGAAAAAGCCATTCGATTCATCCATGGGAAAATTTTGGGGAAAGATTGGTACGAGTTGCTACAGAGTGTGGACGTTTTGTTTTTGCCGTACAGCGATCCGAGGTATTTGTACAATTGGAGCGCGGTGTATTTCAATGCGTTGGCACTATATAAACCGGTCTTGGCGACGCCGGTGCTGAATCCGGAAATATTGGCGCATTACCGCGTGGGGCAAGAAGTGGATTTACAAGATTTGCAACATTTATCGGAGCAGCTGCAAGATTTTCTCACCGGGTATGAGGCGCGGCTTCCCCTGTATCGGAAAGAATTGCAGCGCGTGAACGAAGATTTTAGCGTCAGTGCTTTTTTGCAAAATCTCTTGCAGGATTGATGGACGGACAAAAAGGAATCGGAATGAAAATAGTATTGGCGAATTTGTCGAAAATGGTCGGGCATAGCGGCGGGGTCAATGAGCCGATTCACGATGGCATCGACGGGTATCTGTGCGAAGACGGCGTGGAGGATTTCCGCGAGAAGCTCCGGACATTGATGGCGGATCGGGCGCTGCGGATTCGGATGGGGCAAGCGGCGCGCACCTCGATGGCGGCGTATGCGTCGGAGAAGATTTGGGATGCGCGGGAGACGCTTTTGGAGGAAACGGTATCGTGAATTTGAAGTGGCTTTATGGTGCGCTGCTGCTATTCGCTTTGGTTTCGTTTGTCTCTTTGGCAGCGGGGAATGTGGCGCTGGGGATCGTGGCGCTTTGTTTTTTGGTGGGCGTATTTCGCAATCGGAAGGCGCTTCGGATTCCGGATCGGATGTATTACGGCGCGATGGCCGTGCTGATGGGGGCGCTGTTTCTTTCGGCTTTGGCGAGCGGGGATATCGCAAGAGGGCTTTTGGTGTGGAGCGATGACTGGCTCTGGCGGGCGCTTCCGTTTTTTGCGCTGACGATGTTTGTCCGGGATGCGGCGACGGGGAAGAAAATTTTCATCGCGGCTCTGATCGGCTTGACGATCGATGCGTTGTGCGTGATCGAGCAAGGGATTTCCGGTGAAATACGGCCGGCCGGTTTCGTCGGGCATCCGATGACATTTGCCGGGTATGCTTCTTTGTATCTGCCAATCTTGCTGGTGTTCTTTTTTGAGAAGAGAGACGCTGCGCGGTGGCAGGTGGGCATCGGTATCTTGTGGTTGCTCATCGCCGGGGCGCTTCTTTTGAATGCGACGAGGGGCGCATGGCTGGCGGTCGCGGTCGTGATTCCTTTGCTGCTTTTGTATTATCTTTTCAAACGGAGGAAATTGGCGGCTTTGGTGCTGTGCCTCTTTGCTTTTGCCGGTGCGGGTCTTGCGCATTACGAGCCGTTTTTGCAGCGGCTTTCGACGATTACGGATATCAACTTCCAATCGAATTCGGAGCGTCTTTTGATATGGCAGAGTGCGTCTCATATGTTCCGGGATCATCCGGTGCTGGGCGTCGGGCTGGGGCAGTACAAGGATAATTATCAGAAGAAATATATCTTGCCGGAGGCGAAGGAGCGGGAGATCGAGCATGCGCACAACAATTTCCTGCAGATGGCGGCGGAAAACGGCGCGGTCGGGCTCGCGGGATTTTTGGCGCTGATTTCGGGTTTCATCGGCGTCTCGCTGTGGCGTTTTTGGAAGGAGAAAAATCCGTACGCGCTGATGATGGCGGCGTCGACTTTGGCGCTCGTCTTGCAGGGGCTGACGGAGTATAATTTCGGCAATTCGGCGGTGATGAAATGTTTCTGGCTGACGGAGGGCTGCCTTTGGGTGCTGAGCCGGACGCGGGACGGCGCGCAGGATTTGTCGGGAAACGGGAAATAGGTGTATGGCGAAGAAAATTTTGGTCATCAATACGATGCACATCGGCGATCTCTTGCTGGTGACGCCGGCGCTGCGGACGCTTCGCACGAATTATCCGGACGCGCACATCACGCTTTTGACGGATAAACCGCTGGGCGATCTCGTGCGCTCGAATGAGAATATCGATGAGTGCATGCTGATCGATAAGCATGGCAAGGATAAAGGGATTTGGGCGCTGTTTCGTTTCATCAAAAAAATTCGCCGTCGGCATTTCGATTTGGTGATCAATTTCCACAGAAACGAGCGGGCATCGGCGATTGCGGCGTTTTCGGGGGCGCGGGAAATCGTCGGCTATGCGCAGCCTGCGTTTCATCGTTTCTTCACGCATTGGATGCCGAATCTGGCGATGGCGGACACGCCGCGGGAGCTGGCCGTGCATCAGGTGCGTTGTCATTTGGATGTGCTGCGGGAAGCGGCGGGCTGCGAGGAAGAGGACGACCGCGGGCTGGAGATGCCCTTGCCGCCGGAAGCGGAGGAGGCGGCCGCGGCGCTTTGGGCAAAGGAATTTGCGCCGGGTGACAAGGTGATTGCTTTCAATATCGGGGCGAGCTGGCTCACGAAGCGCTGGATGGATTCGTATTTCGCGGCGTGCGCGGATCATTTCATCAAAGAGGGCTGCCACGTCGCGTTTCTGGGCGGGCCGACGGATGTGCCGATCGTGGAGGCGTGCGTGGAAAAGATGCGCGAGAAGGAGAGTAGGCGTGTGCATATTTTCACGGGGAAATTGAGTCTTCCGGTGCTGGCGGGTGTGCTGTCTCGCTGCGCTCTCATGCTGACGACGGATTCGGGGCCGATGCATGTCGGCGTCGCGCAAAATGTGCCGATCATCGCGATGTTTGGCGCGAGTCCCGTGCCGACATTTTCGCCGTATGACGGAAAGGATATCGCCATCAAGACGCCGGAGCCCTGTCATCCCTGCGGCATCCACGATTGTCCGCGAAAGGGGGATGACTACATGGCCTGTATGAAGCACATCCCGGCAGATGTCGTCATCCGATACGCCGAGGAATTGCTCGCGGCATACGGCGGCCGCCCCGCGCGAGAACTTCCGCCGCACCCGGGCGATTATGCGTGTCGTGTGGTAGAATTGTAAGAAGCGGGAGTCGGGAGTGCGTGCTCGGCTTTGGGGGTCAGGGGCGAGACAGTTGTTAGATATTAGCTGTTAGCTGTTAGTTTTGGGTGTCGCATAGAGGTGGAGACATCAGACGTCAGACGGTGTTTTGTGCTTTGATTGCCACATTGTGCTTTTTACTATTGCAAGAAAGAATTGAGATTTGAGAATTGAGAATTGAGGACAGGTGTCGCTTCGCGACGATATTAAAATGCGGCGGAGCCGCTTCCGCTTTTCCTCAATTCTATCAGCAGTACAGTTCTTGCTTCAAACGCCACAAAAAGAAAAATAAGAAAGCAGCTTGCCCCTCAATTCTCAATTCTGCCTTTAGGGCCGCTGTTTCCAATTTCGGAAAAAGGAGGAATTTTTATGTTTGTCGTAACGGGTGGGGCCGGTTTCATCGGCAGCAACATCGTGAAAGAACTCAATCGCCGCGGGCGCACGGATATTTTGATTGTCGACGATCTCAAAGACGGCTCGAATTATAAAAATTTGCGCGGGTTGCAATTTCAAGATTACCGGCACAAAGACGATTTCCTTGAAGATTTGCAAGATGACGCGCTCGGAGCCGAGGTTCACGTCATTTTCCACGAAGGCGCGTGCTCGGATACGATGGAGTACGACGTGAATTTCATGATGCGGAACAATTATGAATACTCAAAGGCGCTCTTGCACTTTTCGCTGCGCCACGGGATTCCTTTCCTGTACGCGTCGTCGGCGTCGACGTATGGCAGCGGGCTCCATGGTTTCCGGGAAGGCGACGAATGTGAGGAAGCGCTGAATCCGTATGCTTTCTCGAAGCTGCTTTTCGATCGCTATGTGCGCCGCGTGATGCCGGGCGCGAAAAGTCCCATCGTCGGGCTGCGCTATTTCAATGTGTACGGCCCGCAGGAGCATCACAAGGGAAAAATGGCCTCGATTTTTTATCAGTTGTACCACCAAATTAAGGAAACGGGGAAAGTGCAGCTCTTCCGCGGCTGGGGCGATATCGACGGCGTGCCGGTGCAGGACGGCGAGCAGCGCCGCGATTTCGTCTACGTGAAAGACGTCGTCTCGATGAATCTCTGGTTCTGGGAACACAAAGGCCCGTCCGGCATCTACAACTGCGGTCCCGGCCACGCGCACAGCTACAACGAAGCGGCCAAGGCGGTCATCCAAGCGATGGGCCGCGGCGAGATCACGTATCGCGATTTCCCGGAGGTCTTGAAAGGGAAATACCAAAATTACACCCAAGCCGACCTCACGCACCTCCGCGCCGCGGGCTACGATCTCCCCTTCACGGAGATGGAAGACGCCGTGAAAGAGTATGTGGACTTTTTGGATGAAGGCGGATATTTCTTGTACGGGAAATGATGAAGGAAACAAAAAAGCCATTCGCAGATTTTTTTGCGGATGGCTTTTTGTGTGGGGGAAAATCGGGAAGAGGGAAGAGGGAAGAGGTGCTCGGCTTTTGCTCTCAGGCGCGAGATAGTTATTAGCTGTTAGCTGTTAGCTGTTAGTTTTTGGGTGGCACATGGAGGTGGAGACGTCAGATGATCAGACGTCAGACGCTTGGTTGGCTTTCGCATTTCATCGAGCTGATGGCCGTGGACCGTGGACCGTGTGTCACAAAGTACTGGAAGGCTTGAAAGGCTTGAAATTGTGGTCAATAACTTTTCTTCCTTTTCCAAGCTTGGCTTTTTTCTATGGCTTGAAAAGGCTTGATTTTGTGGCGCAAACTTTATCAAGCTTTTCAAGCCGTCCACTCAAAGCTAAGCATGGGAAAGGCCGAAAAAGAAAGAAGCACAATCATCAAGCCCTTTCAAGCCTTCCTCTCTATGTGACAAACGGTAAACGGAA
>CAVEYT010000105.1:0-5285 GCA_963619995.1 Acutalibacteraceae bacterium
TTTCCTTTCTTTCCCGGGAAAGAAAGGAAACGAAGAACGACAGGAGTTCTGCGGGGAAGCACCCCGCATGATTCATCACTAAACGAAAACTGCGGAAAATCTTTCCGTGTGATTTACACACCGAAAGGTGCAAAAAAAAGAAAATCACCCCGCGTGATACAAAACAAAAAGGCGCTGCAAGAAAATGAAAAATCATTTCTTGCAGCGCCTTTTATTGCCTTCCGGGTCCATGTGAGACCCGGTAAACGGTAAACCGTAAACGGCAGACGGCAGACGGCAGTCGGCCGTTTATTTCACCTCCACGAGCTCAATCTTAAAATTGAGCTCCTTCCCGGCCATTTCATGATTGGCGTCGAAGGTAATCGTGTCGGTCGTCTTTTCCGTGACGACGACGGGGATGCGGCCCATGGGGCTATTGAGAGCGACGTGATCGCCGACGGAGAGATTCTCCGAGCCGGGAAGCTGGGTGAGCGGAAGGGTGACGATGCGGTCCGGGTCCGGGTTTCCGTAGGCTTCTTCGGGTGAAAGATGAATCTGTTTCACTTCGCCGACGGCCATGTCTTTGACGGCGGCGTCGAAGCCTTTGATCATTTGTCCCGCGCCGCAGGTGAAGGCGAGCGGCTCTCCGCGGTCGTAGGACGAGTCGAATTTTGTCCCGTCGTTCAGCGTGCCTTCGTAATGTACTTTGACTTTCTTACCGGTGTTGTCCATGGTGGGTCTCCTTTTTTCTTGTGAAATGGAAATATTGTCGGCGTTTTTTGGAAACGCGCAGCCGGAAAGCGCGGAGGCGGCCATGAGAAGGCAGCCGAGGAAACAGAAATTTCTTTTATTTTTCATTTGATGAATTCTGATTTTTTCAAAACGAGAAGAAGCGCGGCGGCGACGGCGGTATTCACGGCCCCTTCGGCCAAAAGTCCCGGCGCTTGCAGGAGGCCGAGCGAGAGATCGCCGTAGAGGAGTGCGCCCGCCGCGGTGTATCCCGCCGCCATCCAAAGCGAGGACAAAAGAAATCCGCAGACGACGGCGAAAAAGTTTCTCCCGGCAAAGGGCGTGACGAGAAAGACCATGACGGCTTTGATGAGAAGCGTCGGCAGAATCCAGATGGGAAATCCGCCCAAGAGATCGGCCAGCGCCGAACCGATCGCGGCAGCCAGCGCGGCATCGCGACGGGGCAGAAGCAATGCGATCAAGAAGATGACGGCGTCGCCCAGATGCGCGTAGCCCAAGGGGATGGGAATCTTCGGCAGGACGGTCATCAGAAACGTGACGGCCGCCGCAGCCGCCGCGAGGGAGAGGCGATGCACGGAAAATGTTTCTTTCATTGTTTTTCCTTTTTAATTCAAAATGCGAACGAAACCGCCGCCGAATTTGGTTTCCTTTCGCCAGCGGGAGAGGTCGCAGGAAATTTCTTTGCCTTCGTCGAGAAGCGTCACGACAAGCGATCCGGTCTCATCGGAAAGGGCGACGATCGGCATCCAGTGCCAGGCCGGAAGCGCCGCGTCGCCGCCGCTGTGACGATTGAGAAACGCGACCGGGCTATCTGCTAAAAGCCCTTCGGATACAAATTGAAATAGTTTTTCTTCCGACGGGCGAAGAAACGAAAGCGGCGGGACGGATAGCGATTCGACGCGGCCGGTTAGCTTTTTGTCTGCCAGATAGGCGCGAAGACCGTCCGCGAGCCAATGGGTTCGCCAAAGGCCGAGCATCCGCGGCGTCGCATACGGCAGGACGGCGAGCATTTCCCGGACGGCGTCCTCTTTTGTCGTCACGGCGCAGCCGGTTTCCTTTCGTTTCCGATACGCCGCCAGCACGGCGCCCGTCGTGGGGCCGCAACCGGCCTTTCTCTGCCACTCCGCCGGAAACCATTCCTGATCGAAGCCGAGGACGGAGCCGTCGTCCGTCGAAACGGTGAGCCAATCCGGATGCGCCAACTGCATTTTCATTTATTCGCTGCCTCCAAGAAATGACGGACGGCCATCCCGGCCAAAATCATCCCGGCGACCGGCGGGACGAAGGAAATCGAGCCGGGCGCGTGGCCCTCGCCGTCCGGTTTCCGTGGAATTTCTTGAGAATACACGACGGGAAGATGCGCGATGCCTTCTGCGCGAAGCAGGCGCCGCACTTTGCGGGCGAGCGGGCAGACGGATGTCTTGGAAATGTCGGCAATCTCCAAAAGCTCCGGATGCAGGCGGTTTCCCGTCCCCATCGCGGCGGCCTCCGGAATCCCAAGGCGCCGACAAGCTTTCGCGATGGCAATCTTGGCCGGGATGTCGTCGATGGCGTCAATCACAAAATCCGCGCCGAGCCGCTCGATAAAGCCGTCATCCTCCGGTTTCAAAAAGGAAACGAGGGGGCGCACGTCGATAGTGGGATCGATGCGGCGCGCGCGCTCGGCCGCGACCTCCGCTTTGGGACGATCCACCGTCGTGAGATCGGCGACGAGCTGGCGATTGAGATTCGTGATATCGACGACGTCGCCGTCAATCAAAATGAGATGGCCGACACCGGCACGGGCCAGCGCTTCGGCCGCAAAGGAGCCGACGCCGCCCAGTCCGAAGACGGCGACGGTCTTGGTTTGCAAAAGGGAAACGCCCGCGCTTCCGATGAGGCGGGCGGTCCTAGTGAAAATGGGATTCATGGTACCTCTTATGTTTTTTTGCGCCCGGCGGCGCATATAAAAATGCGGCGGAGCCGGCTAAAGGCAGAATTGAGAATTGAGGGGCATAGCTGTTTTCTTGCTTTGCTTTTGGTGGCGTCTGGAATGAAAACTTTACTGCTGATAGAATTGAGGGAAATTGGTGGCGGCCTTTGGCCGCATTTTAATAATCGTCGCGGAGCGACACCTGCGCTCAATTCTCAATTCTCAAATCTCAATTCTTTCTTGCAAGAGTAAAAAGCACAATGTGGCAATCAAAGCAAAACACCGTCTGACGTCTGACCGTCTGACGTCTGACGTCTTGACCTCTATGAGCCGCCAAAAACTAATAGCTAACAGCTAACAGCTAATAACTGTCTTGCGCCCGACACAAACGCCAATCACTTCCCAATCTCAATCAAGAAATAATTCTTCTTCCCTTTCCGCACAATGACATACCGGCCTTCCGTATTCGGATGAGCGGAAACTGTCGCTTCCGTGTCGCGGATTTGGACGCCATTGATGCGAATCGCGCCGTTTTCTACGTCTTCTCTCGCTTGGCGCTTGGAGGTTTCCACGCCGCCTTCGATGAGGGCGTCGACGATATTCATCGGGGCGGCTGCGATGGTGCCGCCTTTTGTGTTGCGGAAAGCGCCTTCGATTTCGGCGCCGGAGAGTTCGGCGATATCGCCGGTAAAGAGGGCTTTCGTCACGCGCGCGGCTTCGGCGAGGCCTTCTTCGCCGTGGACGAAGGCCGTCACATCTTCGGCCAGGCGGCGCTGGGCTTCGCGTTTCTCCGGATGCGCTTTCGTTTCCGCATCCAGCGCGTCGATTTCCTCTTTCGGGAGGAACGTGAAATATTTCAAGTATTTCACGACGTCGCGGTCGTCTTGGTTGAACCAGAATTGATAGAATTCATACGGCGAGGTCTTCTTCGGGTCGAGCCACACGGCGCCGCCCGCCGTCTTGCCGAATTTCGTCCCGTCGGCCTTGAGCATGAGCGGGATCGTGAGGCCGTACACGTCGGTGATACCTTCCTTTTTGCGCATCATTTCGACGCCGTTCGTGATGTTTCCCCACTGATCCGCGCCGCCGATTTGCAGCTGAATGTGGTATTTCTTGTAGAGCTGGTAGTAATCGATGGATTGCAGGATCTGATAGGAAAATTCCGTAAAGGAAATCCCCGTCTCAAGGCGCGAAGCCACGACGTCTTTCGCGAGCATCGCATTCACGCTGAAAAGTTTCCCGTAATCGCGCAGGAAATCGAGGAGCGTGATCTTCGAGAGCCAGTCGTAATTATTGACGATAGAAAACGTGCCGCCCGCGCCGAAAAGTTTCTCCATCTGCGCCGTGAGGCAGTCGGCATTGTGCTTCACCTGTTCGGCCGATTGCAGGACGCGCTCCGTCGTGCGGCCGGAGGGATCGCCGATTGCGCCCGTCCCGCCGCCGATCACGATGTAGGGATGATGGCCGGCCAGCTGAAACCGTTTCAAAATCATAAACGGAATCAGGTGGCCGATGTGCATGGAATCGCCCGTCGGATCGATGCCGCAATAAAGGGAAACGGCGCTTTCGCCCGTCAATTTGTACAGCGCGTCCGCGTCCGTCTGCTGATTGACGGCGCCGCGCCAGGTGAGTTCGTCGATGATGTTCATAGAAATGCCTTCTTTCCGGTAATGATTTTCAAAGTGTAGCACAGAATGGAAATTTTCGCCATTACAGCGTGACTTGGTATGTCAGGACGGCGTCGATGGCCGAGACCGCGTTTTCCCAATTTTTGATGGAATCTTCGACTTCTTGCCGATAGAAATCATTTTTGACGCCATTCGCATTGACGCGCACATTCAAAATGGCGGCGTGGATGGCGGCGGTGCAAAGCTGCGCGGCCATGACGGAATCGGAGAGCAAATTTTTGTTTCCGCGATGAATGACGGCCGTGAAAAGTTCACCGAGGTCGGCGAGGAGCGAAGCGATCTGCGCGGGCGCTTTCGCGGCGTCGATGAAAATGTCCTGCATCGCCTCTTGGCATTCGGCCTCCGTCTTTCCTTCCTTTTTGAAACGTTTGTACGCGTCCATCAAATGTTGGAAACTTTTCGCGTCCTCGTCCATGAGATCGAGAAGAATGTCTTTCGCTTCGGGAAACACAGAAATCCATTTCTCCGCCTCTTCGTGCACGTCGGCGTAATTTTTATTGGAGAGCGTGATGCGCGCCGTCTTCTCCGCGAGCGCGCAAGCCATCGCGCCCAGCTGGGCCGCCGCCGCGCCGCCGCCCGGGACGGAAGCGCTGCTTCCCAGTGCGTCCAAAAAATTTTCGATGCTTTGTGTGCGAAATTTTGTTTCTGTCATCGGATTCACCTCGTTTAATGAAAAAATATAGTCTCATTATAGCAGAATTGAGGGAAGAGGGAAGAGGGAAGAGAGGCGGGGCTGTATTTATTCTCGGCTTTTTGTGGCAGGCGCAAGATAGTTATTAGCTGTTAGCTGTTAGCTGTTAGTTTTTGGCGGCTCATAGAGATCGAGACGTCAGGCGTAAAAAGTTAGCAGTTAGTAGTTAGTAGTTAGCAGTTCAGGTGTCGCCTTGTGCAAACGAACAGGAGCCTTAGGAACGCAGTGACGCGAGGCGACTGTGAGTGCCATGCAAAGCTCGCGA
>CAVEYT010000106.1:0-5264 GCA_963619995.1 Acutalibacteraceae bacterium
ATCCTTTCTTTCCCGGGAAAGAAAGGAAATGAAGAACGACAGGAGTTCTGCGGGGAAGCACTCCGCGTGATTCATTGCCGAATGGCGAGTGCGGGGAAGCACTCCGCGTGATAAACGCCGAATGACAAATGCGGGAAATCTCCCCGCGTGATTCCTGCAAATCAAAGTAGCCCAACGGGGTTCTTCGCTTCCACAAGAAATTTTGCGCCTTTCGCGCATTCTATCTTCCGCCTCCTACGGAGGCACCTTCCTTCAAAGGAAGGCTTGCGATGTGGCGGGTTCGCCGCATATCATGTCGCTTCGCGACGTAAAATTCCCAACAAAAAATCCCGAAAGCTTCGTTTCCAAAGCTTTCGGGATTTTTCCAATCCTTATTCGATGACGAGGAGCAGGTCGCCGGAGCTGATCCGGCCGCCGGCTTTCGCCAGGATTTCGCTCACGATGCCGTCTTTGGGCGCCGTGACCGTCGTTTCCATTTTCATCGCTTCCGTCACGAGGACCGGGTCGCCTTTCTTGACGTGTGCGCCCTTTTCGACGAGGACTTTCACGACGGAGCCGGAAAGCGTCGCGCCGACTTCGCCGATGATGTCTTTATCGGCTTTGCGGACTTCGATATTCTGCGTGGCGACGTGCTTGTCGTGCACTTTGATCTCGCGCGGCATGCCGTTGATTTCAAAGCGGATGAGGCGATCGCCGTTCGCATCCGGTTTCGTCATGTCTTCCATCCGGAGGAGCAGCATTTTGCCCTGGTCGATATTCACGCGGACTTCTTCGCCCGGTTTCATACCGAAGAAATACGTCGGCGTGTCGAGGATGGAGAGGTCTCCGTAGAGTTTGTAGCGCGCCTGGAAATCGGCGTAGACTTTCGGATAGATGAGGTACGACGAGACGGACTGCTCCGTGACGGGGAACCCTTTTTCCTGCATCTCCGCTTTCGTCTTCTCAAAGTCGACCGGCGCCGGAGCGTCTTCGGCGTGTGCCGGCTTGCCGCGGAGAATAATTTTTTGAAGTTTTTCCGGGAAACCGCCGTAGGGCGTGCCGAGTTTCCCGTCGAAGAAATCGATGACGGACTGCGGGAAATCGAGCGTCTCGCCGCGCGCCATCACGTCTTCTTCCGTCAGATTGTTCTGCACCATGAAGAGCGCCATGTCGCCGACGACTTTCGAGGACGGCGTGACTTTGATGATGTCGCCAAACATCATATTGACTTTCGCGTACATTTTGCACACATCGAGCCAACGATCGCCGAGGCCGACCGCGGTGGCTTGCTGGCGCAGATTCGAGTATTGGCCGCCGGGCATTTCGTGCGAGAAGAGCGTCGTATTCGGCGCAGTCATCTTGCTGTCGACGCCCGCATAGTACGGCCGGACGCCTTCCCAGTAGCGGTCGATCGCTTCCATCGCTTCGATGTCGAGCTTCGGGCGGCGCGGATGATCCTGGAGCGCGTACCAGAAGGACTGCATGGACGGCTGGCTCGTGCCGTTTGCCAGAGCACTCGTCGCGACGTCCACGATATCGACGCCCGCATCGACGGCTTTCGCGTACGAATAAATGATGCAGCCGCCGCCTTCGTGGCAGTGGAGATGAATCGGCAGATCCACGGCGTCTTTCAGCGCGGAAACGAGCGCATAGGCCGCTTCCGGTTTCAAAAGGCCGGACATATCTTTGATGGCGATGATGTGCGCGCCCGCATTCTGCAGCTCCTTCGCCATATTCGTGTAGTACGCGAGCGAATATTTCTGGCGATTCGGATCCATGAGATCGCCCGTGTAGCAGATGGCCGTTTCCGCCAGTTTCCCGCATTTCCGGACTTCGTCAATCGTCACCGTCATGTGATCGAGCTGATTCAGGCAGTCGAAAATGCGGAAGACGTCGACGCCGTTTGCCGCGGCGCGATCGATGAAATGCCGCACGACATTCTCGGCGTAATTCGTGTACCCGACCGTATTCGCCCCGCGCGTCAGCATCTGGAAGAGAATATTCGGCGCCGCTTCGCGCATTTTCCTAAGGCGCACCCACGGGCATTCATCCAGGAAACGATACGCGACGTCGAAG
Source organism: Acutalibacteraceae bacterium (assembly GCA_963619995.1). GTDB lineage: Bacteria > Bacillota > Negativicutes > Veillonellales > Dialisteraceae > UBA1822. Next base: position 2,056 of record CAVEYT010000106.1, read on the forward strand.
GTCGCGCCGCCCCAATTTTCAAACGAGAAGAGATTCGGCAGCTTCGTCGCCGTGTAGTGAATCGCATTCATGATATCGTGCGTGCGGACGCGCGTCGCCAAAAGCGATTGATGCGCGTCGCGGTACGTCGTGTCCATGAGAAGCACTTCTTTTTGCTCCATGACCCACTTCGCAAAGCGCTCCGGCCCCATCTCGTCCAAGAGCTGCTTCGTCCCGCGCGGCGTCTCCTCCGCCGTTTCCAAGACGGGGAGCGGCGCGAAATCCGGTTTCTCCGTCATGCCCGCATTCGCGTAGCCGTTCACCGTGATGTCGCCGATGTATTCCAAAAGTTTCGTCCCGCGGTCGCTGATGTCATGCGGATCCACGAGCAGCTCCGGATGCCGATCGATGTAATTGACGTCGCAGAGCCCTTCCTGGAAATCCTTCGTCTGCAGCATGTTTTGCAGGAAATAAATATTCGTTTTGACCCCGCTGATGCGGAATTCTTCGAGGCAGCGCAGCATCCGATGAATCGCGTCCGCCGGGCGTTTCGCATATCCCGTGACCTTGACGAGGAGCGAATCGTAATACGGCGTGATGACCGCGCCCGTATACGCCGTGCCCGCATCGAGGCGAATCCCCGGGCCGCCGCCGGAGCGATACGCGATGATTTTTCCCGTGTCGGGCATGAACCCGTTCTGCGGATCCTCCGTCGTGATGCGGCACTGAATGGCCATCCCGTGATAGGAAATATCCTCCTGGCGCCCGATGCCGACCTCGGCGCTGTCCAGCGAATAGCCCTCGGCAATCAAAATCTGCGCCTTCACGATATCCACATCGCAGACAAGCTCCGTCACCGTGTGCTCGACCTGTACGCGCGGATTCACTTCGATGAAATAGAAATGTTTCTCGTCCTCATCCACCAAAAATTCGCACGTCCCGGCATTCAAATACTTCACGTTCTTCATGAGTTTCACAGCCGCGGCGCAAATTTCCTCGCGAAGGGAAACGGGCAGCGACCACGCCGGTGCCATTTCGATGACCTTCTGATGACGGCGCTGGATCGAGCAGTCGCGCTCATAGAGATGCACGATATTTCCCGCTTCATCGCCCAAAATTTGCACCTCGATGTGCTTCGGATTCATGATGCATTTTTCGACGTACACCGAATCGTCGCCGAAAGCCATCTTCGCCTCCGACTTCGCGCGATGGTACGCCTCCTCGAGGTCCTCCATCGCGTCGACATTGCGCATCCCGCGCCCGCCGCCGCCGGACACCGCCTTGATCATGATGGGAAGCCCGTGCGTTTCCGCAAATTCCTTCACCTCTTCAAAAGAGGAAACGGCGCCCTTCGTCCCCGGAATCATCGGGATTTCCGCTCTTTCCGCCTGGATGCGCGCATTCACCTTATCGCCGAACATCGTCAAATGCTCGACGGTGGGTCCGATGAAAATGATGCCCGCCGCCTCGCAGCGCGCCGCAAATTCCGCATTCTCCGCCAAGAATCCGTACCCCGGATGGATCGCGTCCACCCCGTGCTCCTTGGCGATACGGATGATATCGTCCATATCCAGATACGCATCGACCGGTTTCTTCCCCGCGCCGACCAGATACGCCTCATCCGCGCGATTGCGGTGCAGCGACAAAATGTCTTCCTTCGAATAAATCGCCACCGTCCGGATCCCGAGCTCACTCGCCGCCCGGAACACGCGAATGGCGATCTCGCCGCGATTCGCGACCAATATCTTATGAATCTCTCTCATCATGCCCTCCTCTTCGGAAACGGAAACCTCCGACTCATGAATGCATACGCTGATCATACAGTCTTATTGTACTAAGCCTTCCCCGCAAATTCAATAGTTTTTTTCTTGTATATGGGAAGAAACAGATTTTGCGTCAGGCGCAAGACAGCCGGGAGCCGGGAGCGCGTGCTCGGCGTTTGGCGTCATGCCCGAGACAGTTATTAGTTATTAGCTGTTAGCTGTTAGTTTTAAGTAGTGTCGCTTCGCGACGATTTTATAAATGCGGCGGAGCCGCCACCGCTAAAGTCTGATGTCTGACGTCTGACGTCTCGACCTCTATGTGACAGGCTCCGGGCTCCGGGCTCCAGGCTCCAAGCTATCTTGCGCCTGCCGCAAAAGCGAAGCACCCCCAAAGCCCCGCCCCTCAATTCTCAATTCTCAAATCTCAATTCTGCCCTATCTCGACATCCACAAACCCGCAAGCGCGAGGGCCATTCCGCAGGCCGAGAGCCACGTGAAAGGCTCGTGCAGGATGAGAATCGCCAGGATCGACGTGACGACCGGCGTCGCGTAGATGTAGACGCCCGTTTTGACCGGGCCCATGACTTTCACCGCGTAATTCCACGTCGCAAAGCAGCACGCACTCGCGCCGAGGCCCAAAAAGAGCAAGTTTCCCAAATTGAGCGGCGTAAAAACCGCCGAGAGCGGCACCGTGCTGCCTTCCCAAAACAAAATCGGAAGCATGCACAAAATCCCGTAGCCAAAAATGCGCCGCGTCACCAAAATCGTCGGATAGGAAAACGAAAAAACCATTCGGAGCAAATGGGAATACACCGCCCACGCGAGCGCCGCCAAAAGCGCCAAGAAATCGCCGAAAGGACTGAAGGACAGCGCACTCTCCGAAATCGCAAGAAGCGCGATCCCCGACAACGCGACCAAAAATCCCGCATAAAACCGAAACGGAATCGCCGGCGCGTCCTTCATGAAAATCGGCACCATGAGCGCGGTGAAAAAAGGCGCCGTCGACACCGTGATCCCGACATTCGACGCCGAAGAGTAGAGGAGCGCAATATTTTCCAAAAGATAATACAGCATGATCCCCGTCGCCCCGGCCGCCGCAAAATACATTTCCTCCCGCCGCTCTCGCAGCCGAAGAAACCGAGGCGCCGCGACCCAAAGCGCCAAGTATCCCAGCACAAAACGCGCGACCAAAATTTCCACGGGCGAAAACGTCTCCAGCAAAACTTTCGTGGAAATAAATGTCGCGCCCCAAAACAATATCGTAAACGAAGCGGCCAAATGCCCAAGTGTTTGTGTCTGCATCCCCGTATCTTTTCTCCTTTTTCGTGATGGATGTATTGTAACACAAAATGAGGCGGGATCTGGGAGCTACGTGCTCGGCTTTTTGTGTCACGCCCGAGATAGTTATTAGCTGTTAGCTGTTAGCCGTTAGTTTTTTTGCGTCTCATAGTGCTCGAGACGTCAGAC
>CAVEYT010000107.1:0-5229 GCA_963619995.1 Acutalibacteraceae bacterium
ATCATTTCGTGTCCATTATTTTCATTTTTGTGTCCAAAATATATTGACAAGTGCAGAGCCGCTACAAAAGAAGCCCTCTTTTGAAAGAGGGTGGCCGTCAGGCCGGGAGATAGAATGCGCCGCAGGCGCATATTTCTTGCGAAAGCAAAGAATCAAGCGGAGCGGAAGAGTTCATCTTGCATCCTAAGCGATAGTGCTGAAATTGTGCCTCTGCGAGGCACTCTATCTTCCGGCGCTCCGCGCCACCTTCCTTCAAAGGAAGGCTTGACCGGTAGCGGCTCCGCCGCAATTATAAAATCGTCGCGAGCTTTGCATGGCACTCACAGTCGCCTCGCGTCACTGCGTTCCTAAGGCTCCTGTTCGTTTGCACAAGCGACACCGCTAAAATCTGACGTCTGATCGTCTGATGTCTGACGTCTCAAGCACTATGAGACGCCCGGAACTAATAGCTAACAGCTAATAGCTAACAACTATCTTGGGCCTGAGAAGAAAAAATCTCATAGCGTTGTGTTTGACGATGAGGCGTTACACAAAATAGCGTGCCGAATAAGCACGTTCTTTTTTTGTGCCACATGGTATAATAAGGTAAAAATTTATGATTTGTTTCCGACTTTTTTGACGTGGTGGGGGATATGATCGAGAGCTTCGGGGTTTCAAAAGTTGGACTGGTGCGGACCGTCAATGAGGATTTTATTTTTTCGGAGGATCGGCCGTTTTTTATTTTGGCCGACGGGATGGGCGGTTACGAAGGCGGGCAGCTGGCCAGTCGGCTGGCGGTGAAGACGGCGGCGGAGTATTTGAAGACGTTTCCGGCTTCCGCGTATTCGGAGGACGTGCTCCGGACGGCGGTGCTTTTTGCCAATCGCGCGCTGCTTCGGGCGAAAATTGCCGATTCGTCTTTGGACGGGATGGGGACGACGCTGGTCGTCGCGGCGTTTTTTGAAGACAAAATGTTTTTCGCCAATGTGGGCGACAGCCGGATTTATTTGGAAACGGACGGTGTCTTGACGCAGCTCACGCGGGATCATTCCTTTGTCATGGAGCTCTACGAGGCGGGCAAGATTTCAAAAGAAGAAATGCGAAATCATCCGAAACGAAATGAAGTCACGCGCGCGGTCGGATTGCAATCGGCGCTCGCGGTCGACACGGGCTGCGTTTCCTTTACGGGACCCACCAAGATTTTGCTTTGTTCGGATGGGATCAGTGTGCCATTGGGCGATGCCGTGATGCAAAAAATTCTGGCGGAAACGGGAAATCGCGGAGATGAATTGGGGAAAGCGGTCGAGCTTTTGACGAATGGGGTGTATGAAAAAGGCGCCGGGGATAATTTGTCGGCGATTTTGGTTTCCTATCTTCCGGACGGCGGAGAGGTTGTAAATGGAGAAGAGCGGTAATATGGTCGATACATTGCTGGACAATCGCTATCAGCTCTTGGAAAAAATCGGCACGGGCGGGATGGCTGATGTGTATAAAGCGAGAGATACGGTGCTCGATCGCATTGTGGCGGCGAAAATTTTGCATAGCCAATTTGCCGAGGATCGGGAATTTGTCGTGCGTTTCCGGCATGAAGCGCAGGCGGCGGGGAAACTGTCGCATCCGCACATTGTCGGGATTTACGACGTCGGGCATGACGGCGATACGTATTACATCATCATGGAGTATGTGGCGGGCGAGACGCTGAAGGAATATATCGCCGAGCACGAGCAGATTCCGACGGATACGGCGATTCGCATTGCGCTGGAGATCGGGAGCGCTTTGCAGGACGCGCATGAAAACGGCATCATTCATTGCGATGTGAAGCCGCATAATATTTTGCTGACGGAATCGGGGAGCGTGAAGGTGACGGATTTCGGCATTGCGCGCGCCATCAATTCATCGAATATCACGATCCGCGAATCGGTGCTGGGCTCGGTCCACTATTTGTCGCCGGAGCAGGCGGCGGGGGACACGATCACGGAGAAGACGGATATGTATTCGCTGGGGATCGTGCTCTATGAAATGCTGACGCATCGGCTGCCGTTCCACGGAGACACGGCGGTCAGTATCGCGCTGAAACATATCCAAGAAGATATCACGCCGCCGTCGCGTTACAATCCGTCCATTCCGCCGCTTTTGGAGGAAGCGGTCATGACGGCGCTCCGTCGCGATCCGGCCAAACGTTACCCGTCCATCGCGGAATTTCTGGCGGCGCTCAAAGTGGCGCAGGGTTTCACGGGGACGGTGTATCGGGCGGCGAAAGCGAATCTCTCCGGCTCGCAGCCAATGCCGGTGAAAAAGCAAAAGAGAAACCGGCGGCCGAAGGAAACGAAACCCGGCTTCATGCCCCGGCTTTTGTCGCAGGTCTCGACGCGCACCATCGGACTTTGCGCGGCGGCCGTCTTTGCGGTGGCGTTTTTCTGGGCGTATTTCAGTTTCGGAAATTTCTGGAGCACGTATGAAATTTCCGTGCCGAATGTCGTGGGAAAATCGGCGCAGGCGGCGGAGGATATCCTGACGAAGGAAAATTTGCGTGTAACCATCGACGAGCGGCCGAGCGACACGGTGCCGGTGGGCTACGTCATTGCGCAAATGCCGGAAGCGGGAAAGAGCGTCAAAGAGCAGCGCATGATTCATCTCACGGTGAGCCGCGGCGGGTCGGTCCTCTCCATTCCGGATTTGAAGGGGCTTTCGACGGAGGATGCGAAAGCGGTGTTGGAGAAAGCCGGTTTCAAGCTGGGCGCCGTCGAGCTGGGAAATGACACAAAGAGCCCGTCCGATGTCATTATTTCCCAAAGTCCGGCCGCCGGGAAGACGGGGGACAAAGGCGCCACCGTCAATGTGGTCGTGAATCGGAAACAGGCGGTCGTCCCGCACGTGATCGGGATGACGCTGAAAGATGCGAAGGCGGCGCTTTCCGAGGTCGGTCTTTCGGTCGGGAAACTTTCGGGCAAGAGCGGCGGTTTCGATGTGCAGGCGGAGACGAATACGGTCTTTTCGCAATTCCCGGACGCGGGCAATCCGGCGGGCGACGTGAAAGCGGTGGATCTCGTCGTGGAGCGCGGCGCGAATGCCAAGGAGAAAAAGGGCACGGTGTCCATCACGATGCCACGCGACGGAAAGAGTCGCCAAGTGCAGATCGTCGTCGAGGATGACGGCGGGAGCCGGACGGTGTACGACACGACGGCGGCAGCGGGCGCGGCTATCGAAAAAGATGTGTCGGGCGCCGGCGATACGGTCCGCGTGAAAGTGCTGGTCGATTCCGAAGTCGTGCAGGATCGGACGCTTTGATGCAAGGCCGCATTCTGAAGAACCAAAACGGATATTTTTCCGTTTATGGGGAAACGGGGACGCTCTCTTTGTGTCGCTCGCGCGGGCGTTTGAAACGGGAAACGGAGATTCTGGTCGGCGATTTCGTCGAGTATGAGACGGGCGCGGGAAGCGAAGCGTCCATTACCCGCGTGTTTCCTCGAAAAAATCGGCTGTATCGTCCGCCCGTTTCCAATATCGACACGCTCGTCCTGACGGTGGCGATTCGGACGCCGGATGTGTCGCGCTACGTTTTGGACACGATGCTGCTCTTGGCGGAGGACGCGGAGATTTCGCCCGTCGTCTGCATCAATAAATGCGATTTGGAGCCCGAGGCGGCCGAAAATTTGGCGGCGCTCTATCGGCGCGTCGGCTATCCGGCTTTTTGCACATCGACGGAGACGGGCGCGGGGCTTTCGGAGCTGGAAGCGGCGCTTGCATCGGGCGTGATCGCGTTTTCCGGGCCGTCGGGCGTCGGGAAATCCAGTCTTTTGAACCGTTTGCTGGGACGGGAAACGTGCGCGGCGGGCAGCGTGTCCGAAAAGACGGGGCGCGGGAAGAATACGACGCGCCACGCGGAACTTTTGCCGCACAAAGACGCGTTCTTCATGGACACGCCGGGATACACGAGCCTGTCCGTCGATTCGGTCCGGCCGGAGAATGTCGCGTATTTGTTCAAAGAGTTTCGGCCTTATGTCGGCGCGTGCCGTTTCCGAAATTGCCACCACTTAGCGGAGCCGGATTGTCGGATTCGGGCCGCGGTGGAGGCGGGAGAGGTCGCGCGCTCTCGCTATGATTCGTATTGCAAAATTTTGAAGGAGAAAAAGGAGAAGCTGCCATGAAAATCGCCCCTTCGCTGTTGTCCGCCGATTTTTCAAAGTTGGCCGAAGAGATTCGAGACGCCCAGGCAGGCGGCGCGGATTTGCTGCACCTGGATGTGATGGACGGCCGTTTCGTCCCGAATCTCACATTCGGCGCGCCGGTGATTCGCGCTTTGCGGCCGCACACGACGCTTCCTTTTGACGTGCATTTGATGACGGAGCACCCGGAAACGTATTTCGACGCGATGGAAGAAGCGGGGGCGAATCTGATTTCGTTTCACGCGGAAGCCGCGCCGCACGCCGACCGCCAAGTCGCCGATATCAAGCGTCGCGGCATCCGGGCGGGCATCGCCTTGAATCCGGGCTCGCCGCTCGCGCTCGTCGAAGAACTTTTGCCCGTCTTGGATTTCGTGCTCATCATGAGCGTCAATCCGGGCTTCGGCGGCCAAAGTTTCATTCCGTACACGCTGGATAAGATTCGGCGGCTTAGGATGATGGCAGACGCGGTGGGGCGCGCGGATTTGGAGATTGAAGTCGACGGCGGCATCACGGCGGAGAATGTCGCGGCCGTGCGGGACGCGGGCGCGACGATGGTGGTCGCGGGGTCGTCCGTTTTCGGGAAACCGGATAGAAAAGCGGCGATTGCGGCACTGCGGCAGTGAAGGGTTCCGCTTCGCGGAATGCGCCTTTCGGCGCGGGATCACGCGAGGAGATTTACTTTTTGCACCTTTCGGTGCTATAAAATGCGGCGGAGCCGCCACATGTCAAACCTTCCTTATCGGAGGAAGGTGGCCCGAAGGGCCGGATGATGGGACGCGAATGCGAAAATGTCGCGAGCTTTGCATGGCACTCACAGTCGCCTCGCGTCACTACGTTCCTAAGGCTCCTGTTCGTTTGCACAAGCGACACCTGTTTTTATGAGACACATAGAGCTGCGCGGCGTTATTTGTGATGAATCACGCGGGGTGCTTCCCCGCAGAACTCCTGTCGTTCTTCATTTCCTTTCTTTCCCGGGAAAGAAAGGATAGCGGGTGAGGCCTCTTCGACCGAAGAATCTGAGAGAATCGAAATTTTTCCCGATGCTGCGTCAAGCGTCGGCTCACATAGGCTCGCTATGCTCGCC
>CAVEYT010000108.1:0-5214 GCA_963619995.1 Acutalibacteraceae bacterium
GACGTCAGACATCAGACGATCAGACGTCAGACTTTAGCGGTGTCGCCTGCGGCGAATTTTTCATAATGGGGCGGTCTTTCGGCCGCCTTTGCTTTTGTACTTTTTTAGAATGGAGCTTTTTTGAATGGAAGAGAAGGGCAGGAATTTAGAATATATTTCTTTGCTTTCCGTGATTTCTGCGTTTTCGGTGGTGTCGCTTCATACGAATGGATGCTTTTGGCAGTTTTCGACGGAGCGCTACTGGGTGACGGCTAACGTCATTGAATGTTTCTACTATTTTGCCGTGCCGATATTTTTCATGATTTCCGGTGCGACGCTGATGGATTATCCGAAGCGCTATGACACAAAGATCTATTTTCGGAAACGAATTTCCAAGACGCTGATTCCGTTTTTGGTGTGGAGCTTGGTGGGCTGGGGGACCATTCTTTTTGACGCGTGGCGCGCGGGGCGAGCTCCGAATCCGGATGTTTTGACGGTGACCGGCATTTGGAACGGAATCTGGGGGACGAATTTCGTCGGGATTTATTGGTTTTTCATCCCGCTTTTCACCTGCTACTTGTGTATTCCTCTCTTTGCGGCCGTGCCGGCAGAAAAACGGAAACGGTTATTCGGGTATTTAATCGTAGGCTCTTTCGTCTTGCAAAGTTTGTTCCCTTTCTTGTCAAAGGTCGGAGACTTGTCGCTTCGCGCACCGTTTCATATGGATGTGGCCGGTGGATATTTATTTTACATCCTGTTGGGATACTGGCTGAGCACGTATGAAATCACAAAGAAATACAGAAGAATCCTCTACGCTTTTGCCGTCGCGGGGCTCGCGGCGCACATCGTCGGGACATACGAATTGTCGATGGAAGCCGGGAAAATTATTGATACTTACAAGGGATATTTGAATGTGCCATGCATTTTATATTCTGCCGGAGTTTTTGTATTCTTTAAAGAAAATTCCGATATAATTTTAAGAAATGGGGGGGGGCGCAAGGCTCTCTTGCTGAGAGATTATACATTTGCCATTTACATCCTCCATTGGTTCGTCATGCGCTATTGGATTGCGGCGACGCATTGGAATACGCATAGCATCCTTTGGCGTCTGGGCGGTCCCGTCTTGGTGGGTGCCATTTGTATCGGTATCACGTATGGGATGAGAAAGATACCGGTGATACGTCATATTTTGCCGTAGTCGAAAAAGATGGAATCGAAATGAAATCGGATGGCGGTGCCGGAAGAAATATTTTTTGAAAAAAGTGATGAAAAGGGGTTGACACGGGTGGAAAAAGAAAATACCCTTTCGCAGGCAGGCAGGCAGGCAGGCAGGCAGGCAGGCAGGCAGGCAGGCAGGCAGGCAGTGAATCTTCGCGCGTTGCTTGGCTGGATCAGGTAAGGGCGTTTGCCATATTAGCCGTCATTTTGGTTCATGCGACTGAAAATTTATATGTGATGAATGCGGAGCATCTCAATGTCATGAGTGAGGCGTCACGGCTTTTTGCTTTGGCGTCTTTTACTGTGGGCAGAATTGGCGTCCCGCTCTTTTTACTTTTGAGCGGCTATTTGCTTTTGGATCGATGGTATGATGCGGACGGATGCCGACGGTTTTGGAAACGGAACTGGTGCGGGCTCGTCTTGACGACGGAAATTTGGATTGTTTTGTATGACATTTTTTTGTGGAGTGTCTACGGCACACATCCTTCTTTATGGAAACATATGTTGTTTTTGCAAAAGGTACCGATGGGGCATATGTGGTACATGCCGATGATCATCGGGCTGTATTTGTTTTTGCCATTTATGGCCAGAGCGCTGCGCAACATCGATGCCAAAATTTTGCGGTTTCCATTAGGAATCTTATCGATTTATTTATTTGCGGTTCCGGTTTTTCAAGTCATACGAAAAGCGCTTGGTCACGGATGGGCGGGTTCGCTATTGGATCCGGGATACAGCGGCGGTATTTACGGTGTGTATTTGATTTTGGGATATTGCCTGAAGAAAGGAATGCTCAAGCGCTTTACCGATTTTCAGGTCGTCGGCGCAGGGATTGCTTTCTTTTTGGCGACATATTTTTTGCAAGTCTTTTCGTATACGCACGGAGAGACGTACAATGTGTGGTACAACTGTGGGATTTTATTACTTTGCGCGCTGTTCCTCTTTGAATGGTTTTCTCGGACGAAGATATTTGGAGAAAGTCGCAGGCTCTCTTGGCTGAGTCAGTATTCTTTCGGATTGTATTTGGTTCATTTCCCTTTGATTATGATTGGCTCCGGCTGGCTGAAAACAATTTCGTTGCTCATGCCGCTCAAAGTCATTTTTCTTTTTATCGGCGTTTCCATCGGAAGTATGGCGCTCTGTTATATCATTGGGAAATCACCGAAATTGGGAAGATGGCTTTTGTACAATCGATGAGAAACAAAAAAAGCGGCGGCTCGAAAGAGTCGCCGTTTTCATATAAAAAAATCGTCGCCAAAGGCGACACCGATTAAGTCTAAAAGCTAAGAGCTAATGGCTAACAACTATCTTGCGTCTGCCGCAAAAGCTGAGAAAATTCAAAGTCATGCTCCTCATCTCTATCAGCAGAACGTTTTTTACGACCGATGCCGATTAAAGCCGGAGATAAACAAAGTTTTGCCCCTCATCTCTATCACCGGCAAACTATTTCATCACAAATGCCGCTTAAAGCCGAACACCACCAAAGGCTATGCCCCTGTCTTTCTCATCTCGTCAAGATCATCCGTTTCGTCACATAATTCCAAATCGTCACCACCGCTGCGGCACCGATTTTGGCTATCATGTACCAGAGGCCGCAGATTTCTGCGAAGAACCACATACAGATTTGATTCACGCCGAGACCAGCGAGCGAGGTTGCGATGAACCAGAATGTTTTTTCTCGGCTTTGATTTTTTGCGTGGAAGACGACGGTGACGCAGAGGAGATAATTCACCACGAGCGAGACGGTGAAAGAAATCGCCGAGGAGAAAAGATAGGGGATGCCGACGGATTCGGTCAAGTAATAGAGAAGGCCGTAGTCCAAGAGGAAGCAGCCGCCGCCGACGAAGAGAAAGCGGATGATTTCCGCCAGACGTTGATTTTGCATAGAGAGCTCCGTTTCTGATATTTCCGTAATCGTTTCATCTATTATACCATTTGCGGGCGCTGTGGTATAATGTGTGATGTATATTTATTAAAAAGAAACTTTTGATTGGCTTGAAACCATTTCAAACACAGAAGAAATAAGGAGGAACGTATGTGCGGTATTGTCGGCTATGTGGGCAAGGGAGAGGCGTCTCATTTTTTGATGGACGGGCTTCGGCGCCTGGAGTATCGCGGATATGATTCGGCCGGGATGGCGGTGTATGAAAACGGCGGCATCCGGATTGTGAAAAAAGAAGGCCGTCTGGCGAATCTGGAGGCGGCACTTTTGGCGGCTCCGCTTTCGGGGCATATCGGCATCGGGCACACGCGCTGGGCGACGCACGGGCGGCCGAGCGATCAAAATGCGCATCCGCACGGGGATTGCCACAATCATTTCGTGATCGTCCACAACGGCATCATCGAAAATTACATGGAAATCAAGGAAATGCTACTTTCCAAGGGGCATGTCTTCCAATCGGAGACGGATTCCGAGGTGATTGCGCATCTGATGGAAGAGCTGGATACGGGCGATTTCCTGGAAACGGTGCGGAAACTCTTGCCGTATATCACGGGGACGTACACGCTTCTTTTTATGGATCGCGAGCATCCGGATACGATTATTTGTACGAAAAAGGATAATCCGCTCATCGTCGGGCTGGGCGAGGGTGAAAATTTCATCGCGTCGGATATCCCGGCGATCATCACGCGCACGCGGCGGATTTACGTCTTGTCGGATGGGGAAATCGCGGTCGTGAAGGCGGACGGGGTGCAAGTCTTCGACGCGGACGGCCTTCCCATTTCCAAGAAGGTGCAAGAGGTGACGTGGACGGCGGAAGCGGCGGAAAAAGGCGGCTATCCGCATTTCATGCTCAAGGAAATTTACGAGCAGCCGAAAGCGATTCGCGACACGGTGAATATGCACGTCGGCAAGGACGGGCTCGTCACATTTGAAGATTTGAAGTGGACGCGCGCGGATTTGGAGAAATTCGACCGGGTGCTGATCACGGCGTGCGGCACGGCGTATCATGCGGGGCTCGTCGCCAAGCACTACATCGAGCGTTTCGTCAAAATCCCGACGACGGTGGAAATCGCGTCGGAGTATCGCTACAGCCACCCGCTCACGTCGGAGCGGACGCTGGTCATCGTGGTGAGCCAATCGGGCGAAACGATTGACACGCTCGCGGCGCTGAAGGAAGCGAAACGTCTCGGCGCGCTCTCCGTCGCGGTGACGAATTCCATCGGTTCGTCCATCGCGCGCGAAGCCGATTACACCATTTACACGCTGGCGGGGCCGGAAATCGCGGTCGCGTCGACGAAAGCGTACACGACGCAGCTGGTCGCGCTTCTCATGCTCTCGCTCTACATGGGCCAAATCAAGGGCACGGCGGCCGAGGACGAAGTGCGCCATCTGACGGCGGAATTGCAGGCGCTCCCGCAGCATATCGACGAAGTGCTCGATGCGCGAGAAGCGATGGAAACGTACGCCGGTACGCTGAAAAAAGCGCATGACATCTTCTATCTCGGGCGCAATATCGATTACGCGATTGCGATGGAAGGCGCGCTGAAATTGAAAGAAATTTCTTATATTCATGCCGAAGCCTATGCGGGTGGCGAATTGAAACACGGGACGCTGGCGCTCATCACGCCGGAAACGCCGGTGATTGCGGTCGTGACGCAGCAGGAAATCGCGCCGAAAATGTACAGCAATATCCAAGAAGTCCGCACAAGAGGCGCGGAAGTCATCGGAATCGGCTACGCGGAAGACGCCGAGATTGCGCATTATGCATCGGAAACGGTGCGCATCCCGAAAGTGGATGATACCATCGCGCCGGTCCTCTCGGTCATCCCGATGCAGCTTTTGGCGTATTATACGGGGATTCAAAGAGGAAACGACGTCGACAAGCCGAGAAACCTGGCCAAGTCGGTCACGGTCGAATAAGAATTGTCGGACCGGGATTGTTTGCGATTCGCATTTTCTCGTGTGAGATTGAGATGGTAGATGCGTGCTCCGCTTTTGTGGCAGGCGCAAGATAGCTATTAGTTGTTAGCTGTTAGCTGTTAGATAAAAGCGGTGTCGCTTCGCGACAATTTTATAAA
>CAVEYT010000109.1:0-5168 GCA_963619995.1 Acutalibacteraceae bacterium
GGTGTCGCTTGTGCAAACGAACAGGAGCATTAGGAACGTAGTGACGCGAGGTGACTGTGAGTGCCATGCAGAGCTCGCGACATTTTAAAAAATGCGGCGGAGCCGCTTCCTGCTTTCCCTCAATTCTGTCAGCAGAAAAAGTTTCATCACAAACGCCGCAAAAGAAAAGAAGCGTACCAAACCGCGCCCCTCAATTCTCAATTCTGCCTTTCACCCTTCCCCTCCTGTGTTACAATACAGAAAATAAATGAAATTCAAAAAATACGATATATATTTGAGGTGATAATATGAGCGAACTGCTTCGCATTGAAAATTTGCATGTCTCTGCGGGAGACAAAGAACTGTTGCACGGCCTTTCTCTTGCGGTGAATACCGGGGAAACTCATGTGATTATGGGGGTGAACGGCGCCGGGAAATCGACGCTGCTCCACACGATCATGGGGAATCCCGCGTACACCGTGACGGAGGGTCGTATTTTTTTTGAGGGAACGGATGTGACGGAGCTTTCCGTCGACAAAAGGGCGCGGCTCGGGATATTTCTTTCGTTCCAATCGCCCGTGTCCGTGGCGGGGATTTCGACGGAGAATTTCATTCGCACGGCCAAGACCGCCGTTTCCGGAGAGACGCAGCGGCTCTTTCCTTTCAAGCGCCTTTTGAAGACGCGGATGGAGGAGCTGGCCATGGATCCGGCTTACGCGGAGCGGTATCTCAATGACGGGGCGTCGGGCGGCGAGCGGAAGAAAAATGAAATTTTGCAGCTGCGCATTTTGGAGCCGAAGCTGGCGATGCTGGATGAAACGGATTCCGGGCTGGATGTGGACGCGGTGCGGATTGTTTCCAAAGCGGTGTCCGATTATCACAATGAAACCAATTCGATTCTTCTCATCACGCATCTCCACCAGATGCTGCGTTTCATTCGGCCGGATGTCGTGCATATTTTGATTGACGGGCGTATCGCGGCCGAGGGCGGCGCCGAGCTCGCCGATACGGTGGAGGCGCACGGTTTCGATGCGTTCCGCGGGGTGTGACATGGCGGAGATGAAGAAGAAAAGCCACATCGAGGACGTGTCGCGCAGCGTGTACGACATCCGCGACGCGGCGGAATTTTCGTACAAAACGGAAGGGCTGACGGAAGAGACCGTCCGGGAAATTTCCGAAAAAAAGGGGGAGCCGGACTGGATGCTGCAGCTCCGTCTTCGCGCGCTTTCGATTTACCGGAAACTGGATCTCGGGCCGTGGATGCCGAATATTTCCGAAGTGGACATGGCGCATATCGATACGTATGTCCGTCCGAAAACGGATCAGAAGGCGCGCTGGGAAGATTTGCCGGAAAATATCAGGGAAACATTTGATCGGCTGGGCATCCCGGCGGCGGAAAAAGAATCGCTCGCCGGGGTCGGCGCGCAATACGATTCGGAAGTGGTGTATCACAATGTGCAGGAGGAGCTCTCCCGCCAAGGCGTCATTTATACGGATTTCGACGCGGCGGTCAAGGAATATCCGGACATGGTGCGGCAATATTTCGGCACGCTCATTCCGCCGAATTATCATAAGTTTGCGGCGCTGCACTACGCCGTGTGGTCGGGCGGCTCTTTCGTCTATGTGCCGAAAGGCGTTACCGTTTCCATGCCGCTTCAAAGTTATTTTCGGCTGAATGCGCCGGGCGCGGGACAATTTGAACACACGCTCATCATCGTGGACGAAGGCGCGTCCTGCCATTTCATCGAAGGCTGCTCGGCGCCGCGTTACAATGTGGCCAATCTCCACGCCGGTGCCGTCGAGCTTTTCGTAAAAAAAGGCGCGACACTTCGCTACTCGACGATTGAAAATTGGTCGAAAAATATGTACAACCTCAATACGAAAAAATCCGTCGTGGAAGAAGACGGCCACATGATCTGGGTGAGCGGCTCCTTCGGCTCGCACACCTCGTGCCTCTATCCGGACACGCGCCTTTTGGGCGACCGCGCGTCCTGCGAATTTACGGGAATCACGTTCGCCGGCGCGGGGCAATTTCTCGATACCGGCTCCAAAGTCGAATGCATCGGGAAAAACACGACGCTCAATATTCACACGAAATCCATTTCCAAGGGCGGCGGCACGGCCATTTATCGCGGCGTCGTCCACATCGGCCCGGCGGCCTCCGGCGCGAAGGGCACCATCAGCTGCGAGTCGCTCATGCTCGACGGCCAGTCCCGCTCGGACACCGTCCCGGCCATTTTGATTGAAAACGACGACATCGACCTCGGCCACGAAGCGAAAATCGGCCGCATTCCCGACGAAGACATTTACTACCTCATGAGCCGCGGCCTAACGGAAGCGGACGCGAAAGCCATGCTCGTGCGCGGTTTCGCCGAACCGATTTCCAAAGCGCTTCCCCTCGAATACGCCGTGGAAATGAATCGCCTCATCGATCTCGAATTTGAAGGATCCATCGGATAAGGGAGGAAACATGACCACAGAAACCGTCAATCGGCTCCCCATGCCGACGTATCGATACCTCAAAGTAAACGACACGAAGCTCTCCTTTGTGCCGCCCGCGCACTGCGCCAAAGCACGATTTTCAGAGGAAACATTTGTCACAAAAGGCGCGGAAAACCCGCCGGAAACATTCGCCGGGGCCTCGCCCGCGCTGCTTTCGGTCGCTCTTTCCGGTGCGCGTTTCACCATTCGCATTCCGAAAAACACAAAAGCCGCGCTCACCATCACGTTGCCGCTTACGAAAGACGCGCCCGATTACGCCGGTTTCTTCTCTTTTATTTTAGAAGAAAACGCGAAACTTTCTCTTCTCTGGAAATGGGAAGGCGAGGGCGCGGGGACGGGCGTCACGGCGGCGGCGTATGCGCTGTCCGAACACGCGACGCTCACGGAAAGCGTCGTGCAGCTCGGCCTCTCGGAGGCCACCGTCATCTGCCAGCGCCATGTGACATTGGCCAAGCGAGCCGAAGCGGATTTCACGACGGCGGCGCTCGGCGGAGGCGAGACCATTCTCCACAGCCGCGGTTTCCTCTGCGGCCGGCAATCTCGCATGGACGAAGCGGCGTTCTATGCGGCCGGCGGCGAGCAAAAATTGGATTTCTTTTATCATATCGATCATCTCGGCGAAGAATCGGAGAGCAATATCGACGTCCGCGGCGCACTTTCCGGGCGCGCGAAGAAAACTTTCCGCGGCACCATCGATTTCAAACGCGGCTGCGCGGGCGCCGTCGGAAACGAAGGCGATTCGGCTATCAGCCTTTCGCCGGACGCAAAAAATATTTCCCTGCCGCTCCTCCTCTGCACGGAGGACAATGTCATAGGAAACCACGCCTCCAGCGCCGGCCAGCTCGACGACTCCACCGTCTACTACCTCATGAGCCGCGGCCTCACCAAAGAAGAGGCCCACCGCATCGTCGTCGAATCCCTCCTCCGCCCCTTGATCGATCGACTGCCGGAGGATGTGCGGGAAACGGTTCTCGCGGCTGTGGCGGAGAAGCTAAAAGTTAGCAGTTAGTAGTGAGCAGTGAGCAGTTGCAGGTAGCGGCTTCGCCGCATTTTAATAATCGTCGCCGAAGGCGACACCTGAACTGCTAACTACTAATTGCTAACTGCTAACTATCTTGCGTCTGACACAAAAGCCCATTCCACAAAATTTCCACATAAGGATACAACCCACATGAATCTTACACTCATCCGAAACGACTTCCCCATCCTCTCCCAAAAGGATGGCGCACCGATTGTTTATTTTGACAACGCCGCCACCGTGCAGCGGCCGCTTCCCGTGCTTTCCGCCGTCATGGAATACGCGACCCATAGTAATGGGAATCCGCATCGCGGCGCGCACCGTTTCTCTATCGCGGCATCGGCGGCTTACGACGGCTCCAAAGAGATTGTCCGCGATTTCATCGGCGCGAAAAGTGACTGCGAAATCATTTATACGCGAAACACCACCGAGTCTTTGAATCTTGTCGCGCGCTCCTACGGCGAGACGCATCTTCAAAGCGGCGACAAAATTTTGATTTCCATTGCCGAGCACCATTCCAATCTCGTCACGTGGCAGCGCGTCGCAAAGAAAACGGGCGCGACTTTGGAATATTTATACATCGACAAAGAGACCGGACTCGTCCCCGAGAGCGAACTCGCCAAGATTGACGATCCCGCCGTAAAAATTTTTGCTTTCGCCGAAGTCTCCAATGTGCTCGGCATTGATTTTGATCCGAAACCTTGGATCGATCGCGCACATGCCCACGGCGCCGTCGTCATCGTGGACGGAGCGCAGAGCACGCCGCACAAACCCGTCGACGTCACGGCGATGGATTGCGATTTCTTTGCCTTCTCCGGGCACAAAATGGGGGCACTCGGCGGCATCGGCGTCCTCTATGGGAAACGCGCGCTTTTGGAAGACATGGAGCCGTTTCTCTTGGGCGGCGACATGATTGACACCGTGGCCGAGCAGGAAACGGAATGGGCGCCCCTTCCCGCGAAATTTGAAGCCGGGACGCAATACGTCGAAGGCGCCGTTTCCTTGGCCGCCGCGATTTCCTACATCCGGTCCGTCGGTTTCGCCGACATTCGCGAGCAGGAGAAGAAACTCGTCACAAGAGCCATCGATGGCTTGCTCGCCATTCCGCACGTCCGTATCATCGGCCCGACCGATCCGGCGCAAAAAGAAGGCCTCGTCGCCTTCACCGTCGACGACGTCCATCCGCACGACGTCACCGAGCTCCTCTCCGCCGACGGCATCTGCATCCGCACCGGCCACCATTGCGCCGAGCCGCTGCATCGATACCTCGGCATCGGAGCCAGCTGCCGCGCCAGTTTCTGGTTTTACAATACGGAGCAAGAAGTCGATACGTTCCTGGAGAAACTCGCAGCCGTCCGTCGCCGGATGGGGTATTGAGTTTCGAACGTTTCCGCCATTCTCTTTCTTAGCTTTCTGCTATTCCGTTATCCGTTCACCGTTTACCGAGTTTCACATGGCATGAATCCCAAAGCTGCTCACGCACGGTTCACGGTTCACGGTTCACGGCCTACGGTTGTCCGTTATCCGTTTACCGTTTACCGAGTTTCACATGGCATGAATCCTAAAGTTGCTCACGCACGGTTCACGGTTAACGGATAACGGCCGACGGATATCACACAAGGAGTCACCATGGATTTGCAGCAACTCTACACCGATTTGATCTTGGAAT
>CAVEYT010000110.1:0-5151 GCA_963619995.1 Acutalibacteraceae bacterium
TGGCACTCACAGTCGCCTCGCGTCACTACGTTCCTAAGGCTCCAGTTCGTTTGCGCAAGCCGCCACATCGCAAGCCTTCCTTATCGGAGGAAGGTGGCGCGGAGCGCCGGATGATGGGACGCGAATGCGAAAATTATCGCCGTAGGCGATACCGCTTTCCCTCAATTCTTTCTTGCAAAAGCAAGAACCTCAAGCGCCGCAAAAGCGGAAAAGGGAATAGCCGCGCCCCGGAGTTCTCAATTCTGTTTTTTCCTCAATTCTATCAGCAGAAAATTTTCATCGCAAATGCCGCAAAAGCAAAGCAAAGGAAAAGCTCGGCTTCTCTTCCCTCTTCCCTCTTCCCTTATGATATAATAATTTTGAATACAAGAATGATATTGCGATTTTGGAATGGGACGGGGGAGACGAGATGCCGACTTTGGATTGGATCGGGAAGAGCCGTGTGGTGAATCATCATTTGGATGTGCCGTATCATGTGCTGGAGCGGGTGTACAGTTTTGACGAGAGCGGTCGGCATGATGGGGACAATGGGAGCGGGAATACGATCATCCATGGGGATAATTTGCTCGCGCTCAAAAGTTTGCTGCCGCAATACGAGGGGCGGGTGAAGTGTATTTATATCGATCCGCCGTACAATACGGGAAATGAGAATTGGGTCTACAATGACAATGTGAATGATCCCCGAATCAAGAAATGGCTGGGGGATGTGGTCGGCAAGGAGGGGGAGGATCTGAGCCGTCACGACAAGTGGCTGTGCATGATGTATCCGCGCCTGAAACTGTTGCAGCGCTTTTTATCGGATGATGGCGCAATTTTTATTAGTATCGATCATAATGAAGAAGCAAACCTGAAATTGATTTGTGATGAAATTTTCGGGGTTAAAAATTATATAAACAGTATACCTTGGCAGTCACGCCAATCCCTTCAAAATGATACAGATTTTAGCATAAATCATGAATATATAGTTTGTTATGCGAAAAATAGACGGGAAGTAGAAAAGCGGCTTAAGGGATCCAATGCAGATAAATGGTATGATTTGCCGTCTTTTGTTTTCTATCCTATGGATGTAGATGCTTCTAAATATAGTAATCCGGATAATGATCCGCGAGGTCCTTGGAAAGCGGATCCGTTTGACGCGCCCAATGTGCGTCCTAATCTAACGTATCCAATTGTAAATCCGCTTACGGGAGCCCAGCACCTCCCGCCCAGCGGGAGGTGCTGGCGAATTTCTCAAGAGAAATTCGCCAGTGCCTCCGCAGACGGTCGGATTCTTTTTGGAAAAGATGGAAAAAGTAGTCCGAAATTAAAAGTGTTTTTGAATGAAAAGGTAGACTTTGGTTCCGTTTCCAATTCTTGGTTTAAGGCAGAGATATATGGAACAGCAACGAGCGGGACGAAAGAGCTGCAAGATATATTTGATGAGAAGAAAAAATTTGAAACGCCTAAACCAACGAAGCTTTTATTAGAGTTGTTTAAGTTGGTAACAAGGAAGGATTCTATTATTTTGGATTCTTTTGCGGGATCGGGAACGACGGCTCATGCTGTTTTACGCTTGAATCAGCTTGATGGCGGAAATCGTAAATTTATTCTTGTAGAGATGGGCGATTATGCAGATTCAATAACGGCAGAACGGGTCAAGCGGGCGATTTGTGGATATCCAGTTAATAAGAAAGATGTTCTTTATAATGTAGAGATCACGACAAAGAATATTATGCACGGGGAAGAGCTTTTTGCTGACGCGGAGGAAATAGCAGAAAAAGCAAAAGTTTCTTATGATAAGGTCGAAGGGCCGAAGATGGTGGACGGATGTTTGCGAGTTGTCGGCATTGAGAAAAAGAAAGAAAACCAGAAGGGGACAGGCGGGAGTTTCCAATATTATGAGTTGGGGGCGCCGCTGTTTCATGGGGAGACGCTGAATGAGGATGTCGGCGAGGAGGAGCTTCGCCGGTATGTGTATTTTACGGAGACGCGGGAGGCGGCGGTGCCTCTTTCGGCGGCGGAGCCGGGGTATCTGGGGACGCATTTGGATGTGTCGTATTATTTCCATTATTGCCGGGATGCGGTGACGACGCTGAATCGGGATTTTTTGCACATGGTGAAGCGGCGGTCGGAGCGGTATGTGGTGTATGCGGATTTGTGTACGATTTCACAGGAGGAGTTGTCGCGGCGGCATATCGTTTTCAAGAAGATTCCGCGGGATATCAGTCGTTTGTGAGGAGGGCGCGAGATGGAGCTGAAGGGGTATCAGGCAAAGGTCATCGATGATTTGGCGTTCTTTTTGGATGCGACGCTTCGGGAGGAGACGGTCGGAAGGGCTTGGAATTCGTACTGGGAGGAGAAGGATGTCCCAGTGGGGCCGGATGGGGTGCCGTTTTATTTGGATCAGATGGCGGGTGTGCCGCATGTGTGTATGAAGGTGCCGACGGGCGGGGGGAAGACGTTCATGGCGTGTGCGTCGCTTCGTCGGATTTTTTCGTATATGCCGAGTGAAAAGCCGAAGGTGGTGGTGTGGCTGGTGCCGTCGGATGCCATTTTGACGCAGACGATTCGGACGCTTTCGGAGGCGAGGCATCCGTATCATCGGCGGCTTTTGTCGGATTTCGCGGGGCGCGTGGGGATTTATACGAAGGATATGCTTTTGTCGGGGCAGAATTTTTCGCCGGATACGGTGTTCGAGATGCTGACGGTGTGTGTGATGAGTTATGCGTCGCTGCGGATTCAGAGCAAGAAGAAGGATGTCCGGAAGGTGTATCAGGAGAATGGGAATTTGCTGCGTTTCGCGGAGCGTTTCCAAGATGATTCGGTGCTGCTGGCGGATACGCCGGATACGGCTTTGATTCAGGTGCTTCGTCATTTGTCGCCGGTGGTGGTGGTGGATGAGAGTCACAATGCGGGTTCGGATCTGAGTGTGGAGATGATTTCAAATCTGCATCCGTCTTTTGTGCTGGAGCTGACGGCGACGCCGCGGGATTCGAGTAATATCATTTCGTATGTGGATGCGCGGGAGCTGAAGCGTGAGAATATGGTGAAGCTGCCGGTGGTGGTTTTTAATCGGCTCAGTCGGCAGGCGGTGATTCAGGATGCGATCCAGCTGCGGGGGAATTTGGAGGCGCAGGCGAAGGCGTCGGAGGCAAAGGGCGGGCCGTATATTCGTCCGATTGTTCTTTTCCAGGCGCAGCCGAATGTGAATGAGGAGAGCGAGACGTTTCTTAAAATCAAGTCGATGCTGATCGAGATGGGGATCGCGGAGCAAGAGATCGCGGTGAAGACGTCGCAGGTGAATGATCTGGGGGATACGGATCTTTTGAGTGCCGATTGTCCGATCCGGTATATCATCACGGTGAATGCTTTGAAGGAGGGCTGGGATTGTCCTTTTGCGTACATTTTGGCGTCGCTGGCGAATAAGACGTCCAGGGTGGATGTGGAGCAGATTTTGGGACGGATTTTGCGGCAGCCGTATGCGCGGCGGCAGGATTCGCCGCTTTTGAATACGTCGTATGTCTTGACGTGTTCAAAGGATTTTCATGAGACGCTGGACAGTATCGTGGCGGGTCTGAATTTGGCGGGTTTCAGTAAGAAGGATTATCGGGTGGCGGAGAGGACGGAGCCGGAGGAGGTGCCGGGCTTGGTGCAGCCTTCGCTCTTGCCGGATACGGAGACGCCTTTGCCGACGCCGGAAAGGAAGGAGGAGCCGGAGAAGACGGAGCGGGAGTCGGATTCGTTCTCGGATATCGATCCGGATGCGGTCAGGGAACATTTGGCGCAGTCGGAGGATGTGCCGGGGGCGTCTGCGTCGTCCGTGTCGCCTGCCTCGGATGCGTTGCAAGAGATGTTGGATGACGCGAAGGAGCAGACGGAGGCGTATGAGAAGGAAGAGGAGCAGCCAAGCGGGCAAGATTCGATTCCGGCGGAATGGAGGGAAAAGGTGAAGGTGTATCCGATATGCGAACCGTATCGCGAGGAGATGAAAACGCTTCAGATTCCGCAATTTTTTGTGCAGGGTGTCCCGGATTTATTTGGCAGTGAGTATGATGTATTGGAGCCGGAGAATTTGACGGAGGGATTTACGCTGGCCGGGCAGGTCGCGAAGATTTCTTTTGATTTGTCGATGGGTGATATGTATCGGGTGGATCTGGCCAAGGTGGGCGAGGCAATCCCGCAGATGTACCGGATTTCTCAATCGGATGCGCAATATATGCAAAAGTTTCTGGAGCGCATGCCGGAGAAAGATAAGATTCGGCAATGCACGAAACTGATCGCGCGGCAGGTTAACAGAAACAATCGGATTGCGACGGCGGATGTGGAGAAATATGTGGCCCGTGTGGTCGAAAGTATGACGGAGAATGAGCTGGCGGTCATCGCGCAATCGATTCCGACGTATGCGCGTAAGATAGAGGAGAAAATCGCGGAGTTGGAGGGCGCGTATCGGCGGGAATTGTTTGAGAAGTGGATCGTAACGGGGAAAATCACGTGCCGTCCGTCGTATGCGTTTCCGGAGACGATTTCGCCGCCGGTAGCGATTGATTCCATCCCGCTTTCGCTGTATGAAGCGGAGAGGAATGATTTGAATGATTTTGAGCGAGAGCTGGTCGAGGTGATGGTCGCGACGGGGCAGATTCGCTGGTGGCACAGGATCAGCGAGCGGAAGGGCTTTTGCTTGAACGGATTCATCAATCATTATCCGGATTTCATCGCGGAAACCAATTCCGGAAAGATTTTGCTCATCGAGGCCAAGGGGGATTATCTTGACGGAGAAGACAGCCGGAACAAATTGAAACTCGGACGGAAGTGGGCGGCGCTTTCGGGAAATGAGTATCGATATTTCATGGTTTTCCATCGAAAGAATTTGGCGCTGGACGGTGCGTACA
Organism: Acutalibacteraceae bacterium; assembly: GCA_963619995.1. GTDB lineage: Bacteria > Bacillota > Negativicutes > Veillonellales > Dialisteraceae > UBA1822. The sequence goes on from CAVEYT010000110.1 coordinate 4,869, forward strand.
CGCTGGATGAGTTCAATGAGCTTTTGAAGGAGATGTGAGGGAAGGGCAGAATTGAGAATGGAGAATTGAGGGAAAGTGGAAGCGCTTCGCGCAATTTAATCGGTGTGCGCAAGCGCACATTTTCGCATTCGCGTCCCATCATCCGGCGCTACGCGCCACCTTCCTCCGATAAGGAATGCTTGATAGGAAGCGGCCGCAGGCCGCAATTTAATAATCGTCGCCGAGCTTTGCATGGCACTCACAGTCGCCTCGCGTCACTGCGTTCCTAAGGCTCCAGTTCGTT
>CAVEYT010000111.1:0-5123 GCA_963619995.1 Acutalibacteraceae bacterium
TTTGTGTATTATACCACAGGGGGAGATGGGAGATGAGGGATGAGAGATGAGAGATGAGGGGCCAAGCTGAAATGCCGCGTTCCTTTTGCGGCGATTGCGATGAAAAACGTTCTGCTGGTAGGGAAGAGAAGCCGGACTTTGGGTATTCTCTGTTTTGGTGGCATTTGAGCGCAAAACTTTTGCAAGATAGGGAAGAGGACTCGCTTGGCTTTCGCTTATCACCGTGATTCTGCCCATTTGCTTGATAGAATTGAGATTTGAGAATTGAGCGCAGGTGTCGCTTCGCGACAATTTTATAAATGCGGCCGAAGGCCGCTACCATCCGAGCCTTCCTTATTGGAGGAAGGCTTTCAAGAATCTCCCCGCGTGATTCAGCCCAACAAAAAAACAGCTCCCCGAAAAAGGAGAGCTGTTTCCCTGTTTCTCACATTAGTCTTCGAAAGACGTCCACTTGCCGTCTTTGATGACCAGGACCGCGAGATCCATCTTCGGATCGCGGTGTTCGTCGAAGGCGAACTTGCCCGTCGCGCCTTCAAAGTCTTTGATCTGCGCCAGGGTGTCGCGGAATTTCTTGCGATCCGTCGTCGTGCCGGACGCTTCGAGCGCCGCGTGGATGGTGTACATCGCGTCATACGCCTGCGCCGCGAACTGATCCGGTTCGTGATTGTATTTCGCTACGAATGCTTTGCGGAAATTCTGCGCTTTGTCCGTCTTGCGTTCCGGGTTCCACGGGGTGGCGACCATCGTGCCGTCCGCTGCCGCACCGGCCTGCTTGATGTATTCCGGGCTGTTGAAACCGTTTCCGCCGAGGACCGGCTGATTCATGCCCATTTCACGCATTTTCTTGACGATGAGCGCGCCTTCCTGATACAGACCCGCCACCGCAATCACGTCCGGATTCGCCTGCTGAATCTTCGTCAGCTGTGCGGAGAAATCCGTGTCCTTATCCGCAAACGTCTCGTCCGCTACGATTTCCAGGCCGAGCTTGTTGCAGATATCGAGATAGTAGCCGTGCTCGCCGACCATCTGATCGTTGTTATTGGAATACATGATGGCAATCTTCTTGTAGCCGAGTTTCTTCTGCGTCTTTTCGACGATCTGCGGGATATTCATCGCGCCCGGGATGGCGTTTCTGAAAATATAATCGCCCAGATCCGTGATGCCGGGGCCCGTCGTGCCCGTGCCGAAAGCGACGACGCCGCTCTGCTGCGCAATCGGGCCGGCCGCCATCATTTCACCCGTCGTCATCGGGCCTTCGATAGCAAGCACCTTGTCCTGCTCGATCGCCTTCTTCATCGCGTTGATCGCTTCGTTCTTCACGAGCTTCGTGTCATACGTGAAGAGATCGATTTTGACCTTCGTGTCCTTGTTCGCGTTGATTTCTTCGACGGCCAGATCCACGCCTTCCTTCATCGCGACGCCATATGCCGCGCCGGGGCCGGTGTAAGCCGTGATGAAACCGATTTTCGCGCTGCTGCCCGCAGGAGCCGCCGCAGCTTCCTTCTTGTCACCGCCGCCGCAGCCTGCAAACGCGCCGACCATGGCCAGTGCCACGCCAAACGCGGCGCAGCGTTTCAACCATTTCTTTTCCATACTGTTTCCCTCCATACAAAAAATCACACTACAGGACCCATGCGGCAAGCGCGACAGACCGGACATTTCCGCCGCCGGAAGCACAAAAAAACGCCCACCTTCCAAAGAAGATAGGGGCGCCAAGCGCGGTACCACCCTACATTGTACTCACCGCCGTAACGTGGCTTCCTCGCCCTTTTCTACTCCGTTCAAAAAGGGAGCTCGCGAGTGAGTCATCCGCCGCGCTCCGCCGATTTGCAGCTCCCATCGGCTCTCTTGAGGAAACGTCCGGCGCATGCATGTCTCGTTCATCGCCATGCGTGCATTTCGCCTATATTGCCGCCATTATAGCCGCTCCCTTTCCATCTGTCAAGCCCCGCGCGTCCACGGCCAAAAAACTTCCGAGCCGCATGTGATAGAGAAATCCTCCGGCAGCTGTCTTCCGAAGCTTTTTTCATCTATCATCGGGCAGAAAAATTAAAATCGGCTCCTCGCTTTATTACCATTTCGATTTACAACGTAAACCGAAAGCGTTATAATTCATCAAATGAAAGGAGGGTGTTTATCATGTCAAGTGTTCCGACGCAAATCAGAATCGATAAAGACATCAAAGAACAAGCAGGAATCTTGTTTTCCGACCTCGGTCTCGATATGTCCGGTGCCGTGAATTTGTTTTTACATCAATGCGTGCTTCGCGGAGGACTTCCTTTTACCGTCGAAATCCCTCACTACAAAGAACGTACGATAGCCGCCATGCGAGAAGCGAAACGCATCTCTCGCGATTCCGCCGTCCCAAGCTATGAAACGATGGACGAATTAAAAAAGGCGCTAAACGAATGACCTACCGCGTCAAAATCACGACATCTTTCAAAAAAGGATACAAACGTGCCAAGCGTCGCGGACTTGATCTAAATCTCTTGGACCATGTCATCGATACCTTGCGGCACGGGAAGAAACTCGATGTCAAATACCGTGACCATGAATTGCAGGGGGAATGGAGCGGTTTCCACGAATGCCACATTCAGCCCGATTGGCTTTTGATATACCTCATCGAAGACGATATCCTGACTCTCACCCTCACCGAAACCGGTACCCATTCCGACATATTCAATAAATAGCCGTCCCAAAAGGATGGCTTTTTTTCTGCTTCGCTTTACCTGTCACCAAGTTCATATTCCTCTCCAAAACAAAATGGACGCCATTGAGAAGATGACGTCCATTCTGCTATTTGCTATTTTTTCTGTCTGCGTTTCCGCATCAGTCAGGTTGAGGTTTGCATAGCGAAAACCCTCCGAAAGACTCCACCGAGTCCCGCATCCTGACACGCTTCTCGGTATCGACATCTCTACCGACACTCTACGTTGCCGGTTCTCTGTGAAAAAAATACTCTATCGTTCCGAAACTGTCAAGCCCCGCGCGTCCACGGCCACAAAGGCGCGGAAAGGGCGCGGGAAATTGTTTCTTTCGTGACCGGCTCGAAATACACTTTCAAAAGGCAGAGCCCCGCTGCCGGGGCCGTCATGCCGAGCCGCTTGCGATCTTTTCCTTCCAAGATTGTTTCCAAATCCGCTGCCGAAAATTTCCCGCAGCCCACGTCCAAGAGCGCGCCCGCGATATTGCGCACCATGTGATAGAGGAAACCGCTGCCCGTGACGTAGATTTTGAAAAGCGGGCCTTCCTGCGTGACGGAAATATCGTAGAGCGTCCGCACGGGGGAGGCCGGGACGGAATTCGCGCCGCGAAACGCCGAGAAGTCGTGCGTGCCGGAGAGGACGGCCGCCGCTTCTTCCATCTTCGCCAAATCCGGATTTCTCCCCGACGCCCAGACGTAACGGCGCAAAAACGGCGACACTTCACGCGCAGAGGACAGCAGATAGCCGTAAGTTTTCCCCGTATTCTGTTTCTGTACCGAGAAATCTTCCGCCACTTCCCGGCTCTGCCGCACGCGAATCATCGGCGGCAGATACGCATTCAAGGCTTTCTCAAATTTTTCGCCCGGAATCGTCGACTCTGTGTAAAACGTGCATTCCTGCGCATACGCATGGACGCCCGCATCCGTCCTCGCGACGAAATACAGCGTCGAATGCGCGCCCGTCACGCGGCGAATGACCTCCTCGATGACCTCCTGCACCGCGAGCCCGTTCTCCTGCCGCTGAAATCCCGCAAAAGAAAAACCGTCGTACATGACGGTGATATGGATATTTCTCATGCTTTCCCGTCCGTTTCTTTCTTCTCCGGCAAAAGCTCCTGCACGCGAAGCGAGTGCTCCTCCCGCTCGATCATGCGCGCCGTCCACTGCTCCGGCAGCGTCTCCCATTCATGGATGCGCGCCCGCGCCGCCCGCATGAAATTGTCCTTCAGATACTGCAGCGCCTGCGGCGAATACAGCGGCTCCTCCCGCCGCCCGGCCGGCACGAAGACGCGCAGCCTGTCGGGCAAAAGTTCCAATTCGAGAGGAAACGACGGCCCGATCTCTCCGTCCACATTCGTCGCGAGCTCCTCGCCCTCCGCGAGCGTGATCCGCGCGTGTTTCAAATTGATGACGTGCAAAAATTCCGAGCTGAGCTGCCGCCCGCTCAAAAGTACCGGCGCCTGCCAAAGCACCGTGCGCCAAGCGAAATCGCGAAAGAGCGCCAGCTTGATGAAACCTTTTTTTCGATCCTCCGGCGGCAATAAATTCCGGAAACTCCCCGCCGAATCGGTGAGCATCGCGGCCATGAGCGGCGAGGAAATATCATACGTCCCCGCTTCCGTCTCGATGTGAAACGCGTAGCTCCTCTGATGCCCCAGCGCTTGCAGCCCCTTGGCAAAATACGCCATCGAGCCGAAAATCGTCTTCTCGCGGATGGACACCCGGCTCACCGCCTCCGGAATCAGCCCCGCCGCGACGATATTGATGAAATAGCGATCCCCGATCCGCCCGATGTCAATCGACGTCTCCGCCGCATCCCGCAGCATCCGAATCGCCCGCCCCGGCGCCCGCGGAATCCGAAGCGCCCGCGCCAAATCATTCACCGTCCCGAACGGAATGAAACCGAAGACCGTCTCCGTCCCCGGCACGGCCAAAATCCCGGACACCGTCTCATTGATCGTCCCGTCGCCGCCCATGCAAATCACGTCAAAATTCTTCGCTGCGGCCTCCTTGGCAAACACCGCCGCGTCCCCCGCCTTCTCCGTCCGCCGCACAAAGACATGCGCGTACTTCTCCGCCAGCGTCTCACGAAGCGCCGCCAAAAACTTAGGCGCCCGCTCCCGCCCGGAAGTCGGATTCAAAATAATAAAAGCGGTATCGGTGGAATGCAAAAGAAATCTCCTTACAAGGAAACGGGATGGATCCCAAAGTGAAAATATGTATTATTTTATCATAAGGGGCAAAGGATAAAAGTTAGCAGTTAGTAGTGAGGAGTTAGTAGTTCAGGTGGCGGCTCCGCCGCATTTTATAAAATCGTCGCCGAGCTTTGCATGGCACTCACAGTCGCCTCGCGTCACTACATTCCTAAAGCTCCTGTTCGTTTGCACAAGGCGACACCGCTAAAGTCTGACGTCTGACC